>PBND01000082.1 GCA_002722845.1 Myxococcales bacterium
CAAGGGACTCATGGACCGAGAAGGCCGCCGTGGGAATGCCACAGCGGTCCATCAATGCCTTCGCATAGGCCTTCGAGCCCTCCAGTTGGGCGGCGGCTGCCCCAGGGCCCACCACCGGCAAACCCAAGGCCCGTAGACTATCGGCAAGGCCATCGACGAGCGGCGCTTCAGGGCCGATGACCACCAGTCCAACCCCCTGCTGATTACAGAGCGCCCCCACCGCACCATGATCGCTCACATCCACATCGAAACAGCGCCCTACCCCACGCAACGCGTCGGAGCCAGGCGCTGAGATGACCTCTGTCACGGAATCACTTTGGGCCAGCCGCCAAGCCAGCGCGTGTTCCCGCCCGCCAGAGCCGATGACCAGTGCCCGCATGACTCGCTCCCTAATGCCGGAAGTGGCGGGTGCCGGTGAACACCATGCTCATGCCGTGCCCGTTGGCCGCTTCGGTGACCTCATCATCCCGCTTCGACCCACCGGGCTGAATCACAGCGGTTGCCCCGGCCTTGGCCAGGACATCGAGCCCATCCCGAAAAGGAAAGAAGGCGTCGCTGCCGACGGCTGTCCCCTCGAGCGGCAACAGGGCTCTTTTCACCGCCAACTCGGCTGCATCGACCCGACTCGTCTGACCGCCACCGATACCGACCGCCTGCTCTGCATTGGCGAAGACGATGGCGTTGGAGCGAACGTGTTTGACCACCTTCCAGGCCAGTTCCATGGCTTGCTGCTCGGCAAGCTCTGGGGGCCGCTCTGTCACCACATCTCGCCGCTCTTCACCGCCGAGGTCGGGGCCTTGAACCAGCAGTCCACCTTGGACACTCCGCAGTCTCGGGCGGGTATCGACGCCGTCGAGCCGGCGCATGATGCGCAGGTTCTTACGGCGCATGAGGCGCTCCAAGGCCTCCTCACTGTAGCCGGGCGCGGCCACCACCTCGACGAAGAGTTGGCAGAGGGCCTCCGCCGCCGCCAAATCCAAAGGCCGGGTGAAGCTGACGATGCTACCGAAAGCGCTCACCGGATCACAGGCGAGGGCCTTTTCGAAGCAGTCAGCCACATCATCACTTTGAATCCGAGCCACACCACAGGGACTGCAGTGCTTGATGATGGCGACGGCATTCTCGTCGCTGAACTCATCGGTCAGACAGAGGGCTGCATCGAGATCGAGAAGATTATTGTAGGAAAGGGCCTTGCCCGAGAGTTGCTCGCAACCGCAGGGCCCTGAGGTTTCTGGAAAAGCGTGAAAGCCAGCCTCTTGATGGGGGTTCTCGCCATAGCGCAGGGCTTCACCGGGAGGCAGGGTGAGACCATCCTGGCCCTGGCCTGTGAGATAGTCCGCGATCATCCGGTCGTAACCGGCCGTATGCTCAAAGGCCTTCGCAGCCAGCTGCTCCCTGGTGGCCATTGAGGTGTCGCCCTGATTTTGGATTTCATCCATCACGACCTCGTAATCGGAAGGGTCGACAACGATGGAGACGCTGGCGTGATTCTTCGCGGCAGCTCGCACCATACAGGGACCGCCGATATCGATCTGCTCCACGGCCGACGGACGGGTGCAGCCGGGCTGAGCGATGGTCTCGGCGAAGGGGTAGAGATTGACCACCACCAAGTCGATGGCGTCGATGCCCTGCTGGGCCGCCTCGTTCACATGGTCTTCCAGGGCCCGGTTAAAGAGGATGCCACCATGGATTTTCGGGTGCAGTGTTTTTACCCGCCCGCCGAAAACTTCGGGGCTGCCGGTGTGGTCGCTGACTTTGGTCACAGGCACCCCAGCCGCCTCTAAGGCTTTGGCGGTCCCTCCCGTGGAGAGAATCTGTACATCGGCCGCAGCCAGGGCCCGGCCTAGGTCGGCGACTCCCGTTTTGTCAGAGACGGAGATCAGTGCTCGGCGAATGGTCATGCCTGCCTCCAGCGCCGGCTGGATACGGCCAAAGTGAGTGGCCGGCAAGGACAGTTAAAGCGCAAAAAATAGAAGGGGGCAGTGGCCCTCAACTCCCTGGCGAGCTGCCGCTCCTTTGACGCGATTTCTCAGCCCCTTTGTTGATGCGCAGGACCAGGCCCTAGGCTGGGGTTCGATGCCCGGGAACCGATACTCAGGCCCTCCCTTTTCGAGGATCGAGAGACCAGGCACACTCCCGGCCGGGAGAAGTCTTCATGCGTCAACAACCCTTGATCCTCTTTGCGCTCGTCTTCTTGGCCGCCTGTCCCGAGCAGGTCGTGGTTCGAGATGTGCCTTCCGAATGTGGCAATGGCAGCATCGAGGCCGACGAATCCTGCGACGATGGCAATGAGGTCACTGGGGATGCATGTACCAATGAATGCACCCTCGCCCGCTGCGGCGACTCGATCACGCGAGCGGACGGGGACCCCCAAAGCGATGGTTTCGAGGAATGCGATGACGGCAACACCGTCGATCAGGACGCCTGTCGGAACGACTGCCGTTTAGCCCGCTGCGGGGACGGTGTCGTTCGCAACGACCTGGCTGAGGGGGAGTTGGGCTTCGAGGTCTGTGACGACGGCAACGCCGCCGACGATGATGCCTGCGTCGCTGGCTGTGTTCCGGCCCAGTGTGGTGATGGGCTCGTCCAGCGCGGCGTCGAAGCCTGTGATGATGCCAATGATGAAGCCGGTGACGACTGCACCAACGACTGTGAACTTCCCGGCTGTGGCGATGGGATTATCCAGGGCGAAGAAATCTGCGACGATGGCAATCGCTTCGATGACGATGCCTGCCGCACTAACTGTGAACCCGCCCGCTGCGGCGATGGCATCCTCCGCCGGGGACTCGAAGCGGGGGAGGACGGCTACGAAGCCTGCGATGACGGCAACCAGGTGGACAACGACGCCTGTCGAAACAACTGCATGACCAATGTCTGTGGCGACGGCGTCATCGGTCCAGGAGAAGGCTGCGACGATGGCAACGACGACCCTTCCGACAGCTGTCACAACTGTCAGCGTGGTAGTTGTGGCGATGGCCTCGTTCAAGGGGGCGAACAATGTGATGATGGCAACCGGGAGGATCGAGACGCCTGCCTCAACAATTGTGCTTTAGCCACCTGCGGCGATGGCCGGGTCCGCACCGACCTTCAACCCGAAGATGAACGCTTTGAAGACTGTGACGATGGCAACGGCGTGGATCAGGATGGCTGCACCAATACCTGTCGCCGGGCCCAATGTGGCGATGGGATTCATTGGGCCGGCGCCGAGGCCTGCGACGACGGGAATCGAGTCGATGACGACGGTTGCAGTAACGCCTGCGAGCTACCTCGCTGCGGTGACGGCCTCGTTCAGGCTGGAGAAGACTGTGACGACGGCAACCGTGAGGATCGGGACGCCTGCCGAAACAACTGTGCCATCGCCAGTTGTGGCGACGGGGTCACCCGGCGAGACCTCGAGCCAGAAGCAGAAGGCTTTGAAGCCTGTGACGACGGCAATGTTGTCGATGAAGATGCCTGCACGAACGCCTGTCTTGCGGCCGTGTGCGGTGATGGAATCCGCTCCCTCTGGGAGGACTGCGATGACGGAAACGATGCCGATGACGATGACTGCACTCGAGCCTGCCAAGCGCCAGGCTGTGGCGATGGGATTGTCCGCCAAGGGGTCGAGGAGTGCGACGACGGCAACCGGGCCAACGGTGACGAATGCACCAACGACTGTGTCTCTGCCCGTTGCGGCGACGGCATCCGACATGTTGGGGTCGAAGCCTGTGACGATGGCAATGACGTCCAAACCGACAGTTGCCTAGACGACTGCACTCAAGCTCGATGTGGCGATGGCCATACCCAAGCGGGCATCGAAGACTGCGATGATGGCAACGATCTTCAAAACGATGCCTGTCTCATCAACTGTACGGCCGCGCGCTGCGGTGACGGCCAACATTACGTGGGCGTCGAGGCCTGTGATGACGGCAATGGGGTCAATGCCGACGACTGCACCAATGCCTGCGAACTGCCGGCTTGCGGTGACGGGTTCGTCCATGAAGATGAGGCCTGTGACGACGGCAATGAGGTCGACGATGACGACTGCAGTAATGACTGCCAGCCCCCAGAAAACGGTGCGACGGCTGACCAAGCAGGCCTTCATTGTCAGGCTTTAAAGGAGCGCTTTCCGGATTTGACCTCTGGCATCTACTGGATCAACCCCAGTGGAGACGGTGCTTTCCGGACCCTCTGCGACATGACGACCGACGGTGGGGGCTGGACGCTGGCGATCAAGGGAACCCTCGTCGAAAGCTATGACGACATGATGAACCAGGATGTCACGAACGCGAACGGCTTCATCCGCTCCTTCAACCGACTGGACTTCAGCGATGTCCTCGTCAAAATGGGTGACTTAGACAACACCACCACATGGGCCAGTTTCCATGGGGTGGCCGAGGGTAACCGAACCCTCGATGAACAGATCCGCAGTTGTTGTAATGGCAGCTATGGCGTGGATTACAATACCGATGCCCCCCACGCAGTCACCAACCGGAGCCCAAACATCGCCGGCCACGCAGAAACCGAGGCTCTGTCCTTTCGGATGTCGCAAACTGCAGGCCCGAATGATGCCATGTTCTTCGTCGTCACAAGAAGCTCTAGAGCTGCGGCAAATAATTACAGCCCGAGAGAGCGACGCTATGTGAACCGAGATGATGTGAGCGTCCTGCTGGGCTTTGGTCCGGACAACTATAACTGGACTGATTGGACGACCCGAGGGGACTGGCAAGACAACTGTGGCACTGCTGGCTATTCCGATGGCAACAGCGGTGGCTGTACGAGCCTCGGCGGTGTCTTTGTTCGCTAGCTAAGTCGCCCCGATTCCCAAGGGAGGCACGGCGATGGAGAGCGCTTTCGCACCCGGTATTTCCCAATCCATTTTCGTGATGCACACCCGGCGCTCCGGCAGGGGCTTGACCCCAAGGGCCGCCCCTCGTTACTGCCAGGCCAGATGAGCGCTGTTGACGATAAGCCCCTGCGAACCCTCTCGCGCAAACAAATGCTGCGAGACCGGCGCGCAGCGATTGCAAAAGGCGACTGGGTCGAACCCGAACCTTACGCTCGTCCAATGACCCGTGATGACTGCAAATTCGGACCAAGGCCCTGCCTTTATGTGGCCTGCCGGTTCCACCTCTTTCTCGACGTGAACCCCCGCACGGGCTCTATCAAGTTCAACTTTCCCGGCAAGGAAGTCCATGAACTGGAGGAGACCTGCGCACTCGACGTGGCCGATCGAGGTGGGATCACACTCGAAGAGGTCGGCCGCCTGCTCAACCTGACCCGGGAACGAGTCCGGCAGTTAGAAGCCGAGGCTTTGTCTGAAATCGGCGACTATATGGACGACGACGATTAGTCGTCTCCTGCTCCCGACCTTCGAATCAATCCGACAAAGGGAATCGCCACCACGACCATGTGGATCACTTGAAGTCCGTGGACGGTCAACGCAAAGGCAGCAGCCCCCGCCTTATCCACTCCATAGAGATGGCTGAGTCCCCAGATGATCGCCGCGTGGAACGTTCCGACCGCCCCCGGCCCAGCAGGAACCATAATGCCCACGACGAGAATGGCCATCGTCACAAACATAGCCTGCAGATTGACCTGCAGACCCATTTCGGTGGCCAGGAACCACATGCCCCAGCCGTTCAGGCCCCAGTAGGAAAGCGTCAGGCCCAGATAGACCAAGCGAGACCCATGGGTTGGCAGGGAGCCGAGCCCCTCGACAAAGCCCCGAAGGAGACCCAGGAAGGCTTCACGGACACGGTCCCCGAAGGGCCTAAGCATGCGCCCCCAGAAGGCTTCGGAAGCCTGGGGCCATCGAGCCATGGCCACAAAGGCCAGACTTGCGCTCACGAATACGGCGAGCGCAATCAGCCCCGTGGCCAGCATGCCGGCACTCGGTGCGGCCCCAAGCAGGATGGCGCCCACCAAAAAGCCAGTCATCACGAGCCCATCAACGGCCCGCTCGATGGCAACCGTTCCCAGGCCTGCAGAGAAGCCAATCCGGCTATGGGCTTTCAGCAACAGGGGGCGAGCAAACTCCCCGAGTCTTAAGGGCACAAGAAAGACCCCGGCGAATCCGAGAAAACTCATCCCGATGAGGGGATACGCTGGGACCTCATTGTCGAGGGCTCGCACCATCAGCGACCAGCGGGCTGCCCGCAGGAAATGAATGGCGAGAAGACTGAGCACATAAAGCCCGGTGGCGAACCAAGACAGGGGGGCCAAGCCCTGTTGGATCCCCCCCCAGTCCAAGTCTCGGAAGCCCCACACGATGGCGAGGGCCGAGATGGCGAGACCTAAGCTCAGACTGAGCGCTTTGCGCACGTCAGTATTGGGGCGGCGACCAAGGGTCGACTTCGATGCCCTCGAGAAGGCGTCGAGGATTACGAGAAAGCAAGCGCTCGACTGCGGCCGAGCCACCGATCTTCTCAAGGGCTTTCAGGCCACGGTCATAGGCAGGGGCAACATCTTGGGCCCGGTGACAATCACCACACACGAGTCCGACGAGACCGGCTTGAACCATTTTCTTGGCGGCGCCCCCGCGAGACCAACCAAAGCCGCGACCGAGACTACCGAGGTTCACCTGGGCCACCAGGCCCTTGTCCACGAGACCTGAGAGACGCCGGAAGCCCGACCGCCCCTCAAAAATCTTGTAGCGTTCGACGTGAGCGAGCACGACCACAATGCCATGGCTCCACAGCCGATCGAGCCGCTGTTCAAAAAGGCGAGGGCCCTCCAGAGGGTGGAACTCGAGCAGCGCTGCCGTACCGGTCCCGTAGGGCTGCCCACCCCCCTGCACCAAGCGGTCAAGAACGCTGCCGCACCACCAGTGCTCTGCGCCCGGGTGGATCTGCAGAGAGAGCCCCTCCTCTGTGAGCCGGTCCTGGAGTTGCTGGCGCAATTCGGCCAGTCCCACCGATCGGTTATCCCAAGTCGGGGGCTTGATATGGCTGGTCGCCGCCACTTCCTTCACCCCGGCTGCAACCAGAGCCCGGGCGAGGCCTAGACTCTCCTCCCAATCTGTAGGGCCATCATCGATACCGGGAAGGATATGGGTGTGGAGGTCGATCATTCGCAAACCTGAACGGCCTGCTCCACGGCACAAGTCTTCCCGCCACCCTCAGCCGGTGTCTTGCAGATCTTGCCCCCCATGATTGGGCCGCATTGACGACTGTCCACACAGGGCGTCTCGATGGCGAGGTAGGACTCGCAGGTCCCCGCACCGCCGAGCCGGCAAAGGCCGCCTGGATCGGCACAGCTCGCAGGCCGGCACCAACCATTTCGACAGTCCCGCAAGCCATCGCAGGGTTCACCAACCCCGGGAAAGGCTGCGCAGATTCCGTCGGTCGAGCCACGCTCCGTCTCACACCACGTCCTCGAATCGCAGCGCGTCGTCCCTGTCCCATTCTCGCAAGGGTCCCCGGCACCACCGAAGCTCATGTAGGTGCAGGCATAGCGCCCACCACCACGGGGGGAGGTACAGCGCAGCCCAGGAGAGCAAGCGATCGTTCCCTCGTCGCAGTTCTCCCCCTCTTGGAGGTAATCGCCACAAATCCCAAAGTTCCGCCCATCCACCGGCCGACAGGCCAGGCTGCGCTCACAAGGGGGGAACTCCGTGTTGTCATAACCACAACGAGCGCCTCGAGAAGCCGGTGCCTGGCACTGTTCGGAGCCAGACTCCCCGGCGCAATGGAGTCCAGGCTGGCAATCGGCCTTGAAGGGACCGCAGTCTTGTCCTTCCGAGCTCTGTGCGACACAGGTTCCGCGGACACAGGTACTGCCCTCTTCACAATCAGGATTTGAGAAGCAGGGGGAGGCCCCAATGGAAAGGGAGGCACCACAGCGGCCCCGATCCGTGCCGCCACCACCCCGGTCGCGACAAACCCCATCACTGCACTCGCTGGTATCAAAACAGCAGCTACTGCGTGGCTGGAGCCCCTCGGTGAACTGCACGGGGTCACAGGCGGGCAGATCATTCGCGCCCAGGCACTGTTCGAGGTCGAGAGCACGAAGGCAAGCTGTGACTCGGTCACCTCGATAACGCACGGACCCCGCTGCGACGCGCTTTTCGATGGGGTATTGAATCTCTCCTAAACACCGAGCTGTGCCGATGTTCTCGTCCGCACGGCAACTCTCTACCCGCAAAAACGGTGCGGTAGGATCACAGCGGGCGATAAAGTCGCAAAGACTCTCGGACAAGTAGGCGCAGAGTTGATCCAGGGGAACGGAGTCCGGCACCTCAAGCGGCTGCTCTCCGGGTCGCCCGTGAACCGTGACGATCTCCTCCGGGCCAGCGTCCGGGACCTCCTCACCGCCGGGACAGGCGGCAAGGAGCCCCAAACACAGGCTCAGGAGAAGCCGGTGACTAATAGAACTCGTAGGCATCGACAATCGAGCGCAACAGATTCACCCAGAAGAACTCGTTGTGAACCTCTCGATCGAGCATCTCGCGAGCTGCGTTCTCGAGTACTGCACCTTCCAAACTGGGATCCTGCTCAGCCAGGTCATCACTAAAGCGCTGGATGAGTTCCGGCTTGTAGTCGAGGTACGTGCCACCGTCGCCGGCATCCACTTCACCATAATAGGTGTCCCGAATCCGGCGAAGTAGTTCATGACCCACGGCCACGTAGACGTATCCATCTTGTGTCGGTGAGTAACCGAACTGTTCCGTCTTCACGGCCCAGTAGATCCGACGACTGATCGGATCGGTTAACTCGATGTAACGGGCGGGATCGAGACGAACCTCATCGGACAACTCGAAATCATCTTTGCTGCCCTTCAAGGCGATCTTGAAGTTCTGGTTCATATCCCGGTTGTTGGTTTCCTGCACGGCCCACGCAGTGGCCATCACCAGTGAAATGTAGCGCATGAAGAAACGGTCGCCCGGGTGAATCGACTTGTAGGTCTCTGGGAACTCTGGGTTGTTCGTCAGCAAATGCTCACGATTGTAGAAGAAGGGGTCTTCCGCATCCTCAGGGTCCTTGTTGGGGTTCCAAGCGGGCCCGTAGAGGGAAGGATCACCCAAGAACATCCCTGCGATGATCTGGTGGAGATTGTCCCCAAAGAGGTTCAGGAAGTTGATGGAGAAAGAGCGGGTGTCGCTACTTGCGTCCACACCGATGAAGTTGCTGGTGGTGTCCGTCAGGTAGCTCATCGCCGCCCACTTATCTAACCAGAACCCAGCGTAGGTCGGTTTGATGAAACTATAGTAGCCGACCCGCTCTGGATCCCATTGGGTGAGATGACCGTTGGCCGAATCGCCCACACCATCGAGGGTGATACTGTCGTCGCCGTCGATGCCCGGATCATCCGGGCCGACATCGCTCCGGTACATTTCCCGGACGGTATCGTAGTAATAGGTCCCCGTATCGGGCCGCTGGATCGTCTTGACGAAGAACTCACCGGCCGTCAGCGCCGCGTAATACTGCTCGAGACCACAAGGCGTCGCCACAAAGTGTGCGATCGGTTCGTTTAAGTTGGGTGAGCCATCCGCGTTCCGGCGATAAATGGGGCGCCCAGTCGACGGGTCGATGCAATCCTGGCCCCGACGGACGATGAACTCTTCATTCACGAAGTGCTTATACTGGAGACTCAGGAAGTCGTAGATCCGAATCGCCCGATCCATGTAGCCGCCCGTGAAATTCGGGTGCCAACCGGCTCGACCACGACGGATCGCAGCCAGGGGTCGGTAGCCCTCAGCTCGAGCGATATGGTCTCGCACGGTCTCGTAGACATCAGCACCGGAATCGAAGCGGTGACAATAACTGGAACCACCCACGTACTCATCAGAGCAGAAACGGTAGGGCACGCGGAGTTTTGCTGGCGCACCAACCACTTGGTCGTTGGCGTCCACCGGCACCCAGCGGCGCTGGCGAATCAGTCCAGCAATCTCGGCCACCGGGGTCCCATTGATCATACCGTTTTGAACCGGCGCATCGATGGGCAAGCCTGCTAGGAGCCTTGGATAAACCATGTAGTGGTAATTGTTCGGCATGAACGCATAGGCATAGCCGAGGTTATGCCCCTCGACGATGCTCGCTGGATCGGCCGGGAAGAGCCGCTCCGCGTCTTCGTAGTCAAAGACTTCGACGTGGTTAGCATAAGCATAGGAGATCGCCGCTTGGTCATACTTACCTAAGCCTTGGAGGTCCTGATACCAAGTGGCACCGTAATCCATGACGGAACTGTATTGGTACTCCCGCACCGTGGCCCCATGCTCGTCGGTCTGTTGCACAAGGGCTCGAAGTGCGTCGGCCGGCAAGGCAAACTCAGGATCGAGAATTCCCAACTGGGTCTTCAGGTCCCAGTAGCTGTCATGGTAATTCATGGCATCCGTGCTGGCGGAGAAATTGTGCCGCAGACCCACATTGTGACCCACTTCGTGGAGTGCGGTGGCGACAAAGAGGCGCTTGAGGAGATGGGCCCGAATCTTGTCCCAATCGTGGGCGCCATCGGTGCGCAGGTCCTCACGCTGAATCAGGCGGCGGGCGATAAACAGAACCGCGTCGTCGGTGAAAAGGTTGAAGTCGATGCACTCCGTTCCCGCTCGCTTGAGACGGGCTTCATTACGCTCCGAGACCCGGCGAGCCAGGGAGAACATATCGTATTCTTCCAACAACTCGTCTGGCTCTTCGCCAGTCAGGGTTCCGCCCATGGCTTGAACGAGAAGCTCCCGGTTGAGGACGCCGCGGGTGAGGGAGGTGTCGGCCTTGATGGGTGCGATACGCGCATCGAAGCTCTGAGCCATCAACTCGCCGCTGCGATGCAGTTCAGCCAACTCCCGGCCCTTATCGAAAATCCGCTCATGACGATGGGAGTTCTGAATATCCTCGATGGAGAGGCGAGCTGTTGGCGCCGCCTTGCGCCGCAACTCAGAAGCCCGCAGTTGGGCAACCAGGTCTTCGGCATTCTCGAAGGACTCGATATCGGTCTCTTCCAACAGCAAGCGCATCAGGTCGACGATGTAGGCCGCGTAGGTCTCATAGCCGGCGCCGTAGATATAGGACGTTGCGCTGACGATCTCACCGGTGACCGGATCCGTACGCATGGGGCCAAAGCCACCGGGGGAGCCCGCCTGAGGCGTCGGCTGCCAGTACAGCATGCTATAACGGGGATCGCCGAGACGAATCTCCGTGCCGGCTGGCCCACAAACGGCCGGGTCGTCCTCAGCCACTGGATTGTTGCGGCAGAGCACAAACATGCGCCCCTGCTCACCGCAGCCACCACCAGCACAGGCTGGGATGCTGCCGCGTAAAGCTGCTTCATCCAGCCCCTTCGCCTGGGCAGCGGCCTTGACGAGAACGGCATCCCATTGATCCGCTACCTCTTGTGCGCTCGACAGCAAGTCGACGCTCCCTGGGGCCGCTTCTGGAAGGCCGGGGAACTGGCGGTTCAGATAGTAGACGATCGGCTTGGGATCCCGCTCGGCCATCGGCAGAACGCTACCATCCTCACGGAAGTTGGTTTCCCAAAGGTTCCAGATCCGGGCGTAGTGCTTCCGGTTCGCCTCACGGGAGCCATAATGCTCGTCGTAGTGGAAACGAGTCACGCGGTAGTAACCGAAGCGCTGCAGCTTGCGGTCATCGTATTCGAGAGGAGCGAAGGTTTCTTTGACCGCACCGGCGACCGCGTTCCCGTCGGCGTCGGTCGTGTCAGGCTCGTGAGGCATACGGGTGAACGCGATCTTCACGCCGATAGTTTGGCCTCGGCAGTCCCAGTAGGGATTGGAGTAAAGCCAGCACTTGGGAATCGGGAAGCCATAGTACTCGGTGAGCTCCCGATCCAATTCGGGGGCCATGAAGGCCCGCACGTTCACCTCGATGTAGTTGTTTTCCTTGTCGATGATGAGCGCATCGGGATCATTCTCGTCGAAGCCCTGGACATAGAACTGCCCGAAGTCACCGCCGAGACGGGCATCGCCAGCCCAGTTCACCCGCATCTCTTTACACTCGTACCACTGACAGTCAGCGGAAGACTCGGAGATCACGTTGTTCTGCTCGCCGGTGGTGGTGTTGTAGCCACACATCCGGTCGAAGTGACCCCGAATCGGGAAGGCGTAGAGCGGGGCACCTTCCCACTCGGCCCCGTCGCGCATGTTCGGCGCATCGGTGCCTTCGGTGAACTCATAGGAGCGGCGAGCGACCAGTTGACCCTTCTCGATGGCCCACTTGATCCGGTCCAACTGGCCCCCGTAGCCGGTGAAGGCAAAGCCCGTGGTGTAGGGGACGTCGGTGATGGTCCATTGGGCATACCACTCACCCACGAACATATCCTTTTGCAGCACATCGTGTCCGGTGCGGTCGATATCCACGACCTCGCCGGCACAGGAAGCGAGGATCACCAAAGCGAAACTGTTGAGTAGACGACGCATCTTAGACCTCCTTTCCTTAGTAGTTTTCATAAATGTGGACCCAGCCACGAATCATTTCGGGGAAATAGAACTCATTGTGGAGCGAAGCACGCAGGCTGAAGGCCGCTGCCTCCTCAGCCCGCTGGGGACCGAGCACGTTTTGAGCCTGACTCTCAGCTCGCCGCCTTAACCGGCGGCAATCACGACTGCCTTCATCCAGGCAGGCGAGGCTACAGTTCGTGGCAGCTTCGGTGCAGACCGCTTGCTCCCCCTCATCGTAGAGCATGCTGAGCTCTTCGTGCTGATAGCAGTCGTCGCCCGCTTCGGTGCAAACCTGAACAGTGTCCGCAATCCCGATGAGCTCCTCTTCGGCATCGGCAATCTCATCCTCAAGGCGACTCTCCGCCTCCAACTGCAGCTTGTCGGCCCGGAAATTACCGTTCTCGTCGTAATACAGATCCTTGATCTTCTTCAGGATCGTGTAACCAGCGGAAACGGGGGGTGCACCACCGATGGTCTGACGATAGCGGTCACCCAGGGCACCCGTGTTGACCGCGTAGAAAGTACGATAGGTAATCGGATCCGTCAGTTCAACATACGCATCGGGGTTGCTCTTGATGGAGTCCGGCACCTCGAAACCGTCCACAGCACCGACGATGCCAATCTTGAAGGCTTCGTTGAAGCTCTTGTCCATGCTGACTTGGGGCATCCAGGCCGAGCCCATGATGATGCTGATCAAACGGACGGTGTAGTTATCGCCGGGATTAATGACCGGATAGGCATTATTGGCCACCTCATCGGCCTCGTCACCGGTGGTGAAACTCCGCCAGACCACCTCGCCGGTGGCTTCGTTGTAGCGCGGTGCGTAGGCATCGTAGCTACGCGTCGCAATGCCGCCGGCCAGGTTCAGCATCTCAGGACCGAACATCATGGACCAGTTCATCCGATACTTCAGGAGGTCGGGGCGGTCATCCACATAGGCGAAGTTTTCCCCCGGGGAGATCATGGCGTTCAACACCATGTACTTGTCCCACCAAACGCCGAGGCTCCGGGGCTTGTAATAGAACCCGTAACCATCTTTCTCCCGCTCGTAGCGGGTCTCATGGTCACGGCCCGGCTCGTCATAAAGGCGGAAGTTCCGATCGAGATCGTATTCTGGAAAATCTTCGGCGTCGGGCAACTGGCTGTTGAGGTTCCGCAGGTCCCAGCCCTCGTAGGCCTGTTCCTCTTCGTTCCAGATGTAGGTCCCCAAATCGGGACGCTGCAGAATCCGGGCGAAGAGATCGAAGCCAAGGAGGCTAGCAGCGAGGCCGTCACCACCACAGACCGAACTCTCGTACTGCTTCGCCGCTTGCCCGTTCACCGTCACGACCCGACCCGTTACCGGATCGACACAATCCCGATCACCACGAATGAACATCTGCTCATTGACGAAGTGCTTGTACTGGGCGCCAATGCCTTCGAAGCGGCTCAGCAGGCGGTTGATATAGCCATTCACATTGCCCCAGCCGAGTCGGCTGCGACGGAAGTTGTAGAGTGGGTAGTAGCCCTCGTAATCCATGACGTCGGCTCGAACCTGCTCCCACTGGTCGGCTCCCTCATCAAAGGGCCGGCACCAGCCGAAACGGCCATCGTGGGTGTTATCACAGAAGCGGTATGGCACTTCCATATCAGGGGTGAGTTGCCCCTCGCCTGTTCCCACCTCAGACCAGGGCACATCGCGCCGTTGCTGGAAGTTCATCGTCGCCGCGGCGTCGTTGATGTTGCGACCGAAGCGGAACATGCGGGGATAGTTCGAGTAATGATACTCGTAGACGCCTAATTTGTCCCGGAGGCCAGCATAGCTCGCCTGGGACGTTCCCTCGACGTTCCAAACCTCTACGGTGTTGGCGTAAGAATACTTGGTCCAAGCCCGATCATATTTACCGAGGCCGGACACATCACTCATCCAGCGCCGACCATATTCCATGATGGAGGTGTACTGATAGTCTCGCAGCCCATGACCGTCCCGGTTGGTCACGTTCATGGCTGCGTCACGGGCGCCAGGAGCCATCGTAAAGAAGGGCTCGACGTCACCATTCTGGGTTCGCAGGACCCAGTACTCATCATGGTAGTTCAGCGGGTCCTGAGAAGCAGCGAAGTTGTGAGCCATACCGAAGGTGTGGCCCAGCTCGTGCAGCGTCACCGCCACGTAGATCTCTTTGAGGACTTGCTCCCGAATCAGGTCGTAGTCCGGCTGACCGCCCCGCTGGAGACGAGTGTCATTCCGCAGGCGCTGGGCTGCAATCAACATGGCTTCGTCAGTAAACTGGGGTGCGTAGATGCAACCATGACGGGCATGGAGGCGCTCCTTGGCCCGCTGCTTGGCCCGCAGGTCTTTGCCGATCATATGAACTGGCGAAAGTTGAGCTCGATCGTCGTGGTCAGGGGCCATGGCGCCACCGGTAAATGCCTGGATCATCTCTTCGGTGAGACCATCCATCTCCCGGGGTGTTCCCCGGACTCGCTCCGCGCGCTCACGGGCCCAGTCCCGATCCAAATCCCCCGCAGCCACGTGCTCCCGCAGGTTCGCGACAAGGCGGTTCAGTTGCCGGCGGGACGAGTCTTCTTTCAGTTGGGCATCACCCAAGGCCCGGTGGGCGACCAAGCCCTGACTCTCGCCATTGAGGAGATTGTCGTAGTAGTCGCCGATGAAGTCTTCCATCTCCAAGTCGCCATTGAGCAGCTTCACCAGGTCGGTTGCATAAGCACCGTAGGTCATCAGCGAACCTCCGTAGATGTTCGCCACGCCGTGAACCAGACGAGCCGTCAGCGGATCCGCCACACTCGGGCCGTAGCCCAGTGGCGAGCTGAGGTGGGTTTGACCCACCCAGTTAATCAGCGGGTAGCGCAGATCGCCTAGAATGGGGCTCAGCCCCGGCTCACCACAGGCCTCATGGGGGCGGCGACCCATCTTCGAGTCGGAAAGCCACTCGGGCACCGGGTTTTCGCAGATGACGAACATCTGGGTATCCACGTCGGCGAGATCGATCCCTTGCGCTGCGGCCACCGCACCTCTGAAGGTTTCGTCCCATTGGCGTTCCACCTCAATGGTACCGTCCACGAGACTTTGATTCTCGTAGGGGAACTCGGCGTTGAGCCAGTAGACGATGGGCTTGGGCGTCCGGTCCGCATAGGGAATGCTGTTACCGTTCTCGTCCAAACTGCGCTCCCAGATGTGCCAGCGGTTCGCCCGGTACTGGCTATTGGGCTCACGGACCCCATAGTCCCGGTTGTAGGCGTAGCGGTTGACCCGGAAGATACCGAACTTGTTGTAGTGCTGGTCATCGTAGGGAAGGGGCTCGTATTTGGCTTCTTCTTCCTCGTCGACCTTCACGAAGCTGGTACGTACCCGCACCTCTTGAGGCTCGCAGTCCATTTTGTTGTCATCGTAAATGTCGACGCCGCCCCAAGGGTTCATGTGGCAGGACGCGCTGTTGACTGCCGCAACCATCAAGCGAGTGGTCACCATGATGTGATCCTCTGCGATCTCCAGTGCACCGGCCTCGTCTTCGTGGGGCATCACCATGGTGCTGCCTGCGGTCAGGCGGAAGTTCGCCGGCCCGAAGGTCAAATCCGAGATACCGTTGCTTCCCCAGTTCACGCGGATCCATTCCCGCTCGTTCCAGGGCCGGTCCGAGCCGTTCTCGGACAGCACGTTGGTTTGTTCACCGGTCCCCGGGTTGTAGCTTCGCTTCACATCGAAATGGCGCTCGATGGGGAAGGCAGCCACAGCGGCACCTCGGTAGGTCGTCCCCGGACGAGCGCCGAACGCTTCGGCCCCCTCCACGTGCTCGTGCACGCGGTAGGCGTAGAGCGTCGACTCCTGAATCTCAAAGACGATGCGCTCCGGCTCGCCTTGCAGACCGATGAAGCTGTGGGTGGTTTGCGCCGGCACATCGACGACCGTCGACAACATCCGCCAGTGGCCATCTAGCCAGGATTTCTGGACCTTGTTGTCACGTGTTCGGTCGATATCACCGAGGGATTGGGCACAACCGCTGAGAACCACGGCTGTGAGCAGAAGAATCATCCCAGAGGACTTTTGCATCGATTGCTCCCGATGAAGAGGGTAAGGGCGGAGCCGGTTATCACGGCGTCCCATGGGAATCAAAGCCGAGTTATGACCGAGGCGAAGAAGGAGGCGAAAGCGATGAAACAGCATGGCTGTATCTTCCTTATTGGCATCGCCCTCTTTGGCTGCGATGCCCCCAAAGCGCCTGGCCTCGACCTCAGCTTTCTGAGGGCATCGGGACGCACCGGCGCGTGTTCTGCTCAGGGCACAGCACTCACCACCCACGAGCTTAGATGGCTGCAGCTTACCATGGATGGAGTTGATGGTCGTGCCGTGGATATCCTCACCCCCTCCAGCCTAGATACCCATCGCCTTGATCTCGATGAGATCCCGATCGGCGAAGGCTGGACCCTGACCGTGAATGGCTACCGTAACACGCCGGAAGCCCAAGCAGGCAAAGCCTGGTGGCGGGCGACCGCTGTCGAAGTGGCCACCCGGGCCGATGCCATCCTAGAACTCGACCTTTTGTTTAGCCGGCCTAATCAACCGGACTGCGCCCGGGGCGGCCCTGACCGAGGGGTCGCCTTCGCCACCCTCACCCCACTGCCGGATGGCCGGGCATTGCTCGCTGGCGGGATCTCCGAGATCACGGCCAGTGATGCCTGCGAAGGCTGCCGTCAGGGCGAGGCATCCCGGGCCTCGTGGATTTATAACCCCCAATCGTCGACCTTCCAGCGTACTGGCGACCTCCCCATGCCCCAGGCCGGGCATCAGGCGGTCTTAATGGACGATGGTCGGGTCTTGGTTGTGGGCGGTGCGAGACGTCTCACCCTCGGGGGCGCCTGGCCAGTGGCCGCCGAGCCCGGTGACCTCCTCGAGGCGGCTGCCCTCTGGGATCCAAGGACCGGCCAATGGGCCCAGGTGCTAGGGGCTCCCCCCCGACTCCACCATAGCCTGCACCGGGTGGGGAGGACGGAGTTGATCGTTGCCGGCGGTGTCGATGCCACGGGCGAGGCGACTTCGGAGCTCGTGCGCCTGGAGATGGTCAACGGCGAATTGTTGGGCTCGGAAAGCCGAACGGTCGACATGGGATGTGCGCGGGCAGGCCATCGGGGCCTCCAAGAGGGCAACGAGATCATCCTGTTCGGCGGCGAGGTCTGCGGGGAACCCCAAGGGCCGCAGCGGTTCCGGGCCGGACAGATCACTGAACTCTCGCCGAGCAGTTGGGATGCCAGCGCAAACACCTTCTTTGGCGGCCACGGGCGGCTCGCAGACGGTAGTTGGGCCCTGCTCGGCGGGCTGACTCGAACGGCCGATGGCTTTCGCGCCCCTACGAGGAGTTCAAGCTATCTATATATGCCCAGCGATAATCGATTACTCCGCGCCCCACGACTGCCCGAGGAAGCAGCTGTTCTCTACCCAGCCGTCCTGAGTGTGGAGGGTGGCCAGACCGTTATTCTGACAGGGGGCTTTCGCGACCTCACACTCACCACCCCCAGTGCCACGGTGGTCCGGTACGATGACCGAACGGAAGAGAGCAGACGTACCATGCCGGTCTTGAAGGACCCCGATGGGCAAGTTCTTGAATTGAGTCGCGCAAGAGGCGGCACAGCCTTTGCGCTCGTCGGTGACCACATCGTCTTTGCCGGTGGCTTGATCAACTGTTTGGAATGCCCAGGCGGCCAGGGCAGCAGCACGCTGACGGAACTCTATCTTCCGGAGGGGGGCCGGTGACGCTCTCCCTCGCCATGATCCTTTGTTCGCTGACGATGCCGATGCCCCAGTGGGTTCAGCCTCTGGCGACGGCCGTCCTCCAATCGACGCCTGGTGAAGACTTCCCGCCAGGGGAGGACGATATGCCGGAGGGAGAGGACGAGCCTTCCCCGACGCCTACCACCCCCCCGGCAGAAAACGATGTATCACCAGCGGACAGCATGCCTGAGGGTGAGGATGAAGGTGCCGACGACGGCGAGATCATGCCCGAGGGTGAAGATCAGGCCGAAGGCCCAGAAGACTTGCCCCCCCTCGCGCCGGTCGAAGCATCCTGTGTCTCCCCCTTGCGGGCTCGAGGTATCGTGAAAGTCATCAGTGAACAGAGACAGAGCATCGACTTAAGCGAGGCCCAGTTGGAAGGTACGGGGACCTTTGGCACTTCGATGGCTGAAGTTGAGCAGACCGCCATCGAGAGCGCTTGCCTCGCCCGAGCCCAGCTTCTGGCCCGGGTCAACGAACGCTGTGAACTCAGTATGGACCTCGTCGAGGAGACGAGAAATCACCTGCAGGCGACCAGTATTCGACTGCGTGGGGCCGGCTGCCCCGACGTGGACTTGCCCTCAGATCACTTTTTGATGACCGGCGGTGATGTGCGCTTCGAACTGACCGGGCCCGTCCTTGCCAACTGCGTCGACAAGGCGAGGCTAAGGGCGACCGGTGCCGCCCAACTCCGTGCCGGTACCGGGCAGACGATTCAGATCGAATTCGTTGATTTCGTCGTCGAGGGCGATTTGATGGGCCAACAAGACAGCGGGATAACATGCGGTCGGCGGGGCCGGCCGCTGGCCCTGGGGCTGGACAAACCAAAAGATCATTCTGCGAGCGTTTTACGCACCCGGCGGATGATCGGCGTGAGCCTAGGTGCCGTGATCCTCGTCGGTGGTGCCGCTTACTACTGGACTCAAGGGCGCGCAGAGCCGACGACCCGGGTCGTAATCGACCTGCGATAGGCCGTCACAGTTCTCGTTCACGGCAAGGCGGGGAAGGTTCGAATCCGCTCCTCGGCAATGCGCCAGGCCTGCTGAAGTACCCAACTGACGGGCCGGTCGAGCCGATCGGCCTGATCCCGGAGTTCCTCGAGCATATCGTCCGGAAGATAAACACTCTGCTTCGTCTTCTTCGAGCCCATGATCACCTCACATTACGGACACCATGCCCGCTTGGAGGTGATTGTAGGTCTTTGTGGGTTCTGGTCTAATTTTTGGATTTAGCGGACAAGATTTAGGGACCGGCTCGCCTCAAAACGAGGACCGAAAAGGAACGACCTCATCGGGCTTTCCTTGGGGCCGCCAATCCAAATCCAGCAGAACCATCCGGGGGGCCACGGGGAGGAGGCCTGGCACCCGATCCGGTCGTGGGACGGGGGCCAACAAGTGCTGGCTCATGGCGTTTTCGAAACGCAAAGCGAGGGACCAGGGCCCACGGTGATACCGAACCCAAGCCCCGATTTTTAGTTGGGCGGGGATTTGAAATGTATGCAGTGCAGTCAGTCGATGCCGCTCAGAGGAGCGCTGGATCCCCCAAGCGACCAAACTGCCCCCCGTGGACCAGGCATCGAAGATACGTTGGTCGATCGAATTCACCCAGCGCCAGGTGGGATAGTCGGACAGCGCCGTGAGCGAATCGGTGACCCCTTCATCGTAGTCCTTTCCTTCGATCACAGGCGCCCAACTCTGCCCCATCCAAATGCTGCCGTAGAAGCGCAATCCAGACCACGCGGCGAAATCAATAGTCCCCCGTATCCAGGCTTCAACGATATCGCCATCATCAACGTAGGGATGCTGTTGACCACTACGATTCACACCGTCCATCGCATGCAATGCACGATGCAGTCCGCCAAGTAATCGGTAGCGCCAAATCCCCACCGCGCGGGCTTCCCGCCGAAGATACTTTGCCTCCAGACCTTCCTGATAGGGTGCATCGGGCGGCCGAACCGGGTCTCTATGGAGCGTCGGGTGCAAGCGAATGAGCTGGTGACCATAGGGCATGGACTCGCTCAGGTTCGCAGCCAGATGCCCCAAGGGGTCGAACCACCGATCGAGTAGCCGCAACCTTGGCTGGGCGAAAAGTCGAACGACAAACCGCTGCCCCGGCTGCTGTCGTCGGACGGAAACATCAGCGGCAATCGGTGATCTCGAACGGCGGCTCCAGACGGGTCCGAAGGCCCCATGAAAGTGCCAACTTCCACGGCGGTGGCGAGCCAGGACTTCACCCACGAGGAAGCCCTCATGAAAGGCATCTCCCCAACTTGAGGGCTGAGACAAAGACGCGCCCAAATCACCAAACTGGGGGTGATTAACCACCTCTGAGAGGGAGCGGCCATCGATCCCGAGATTACTCGCCCAAGCCCCGTGTAAATGGACCAAGCCATGGGCTCTTAACCGCCCACCCAATCGCCAAGCCCCCCCATCGGGCAGGTAGACCAAACCCGAACGATGGCTCAGAAGATGGCGTTTCGAGTGGACCTGTACACCGGATGGGAAGATCTCATCCAAGCCGTCGCCGTCCGCATCTCGCAGCCGCAACCCAGGCCCAGCAAGTTCCCGTTGGTCATCCTGGTACCAGTAGCTCGCTTGAACGCGGCCAATGAGAGGCCCCTTCTCATGCTTCAAACCCACCATGAGCGCGGTACGCTGCCGGCGGGCGGAGCCGGAAACGAGGGGGTCGAAAAGCCCCAGGTAGCCCCCTGCAGCCTGATGGAAGACACCGATCCCAGAGCGACCAGGAGATCCGGCGCTGACAAAAATGCGCCGCGAGGTATCCCCGAGGCGACGATCTTCCACCCGACTCGGCAGCCCTTCGCTGTGGTCCGTACCGACCGTCAGCCCCGAAGGTGCCAGATCCTCTAGGTACTGAAGAGTCCAACGGCGGCCAAGCCATTCTCCTCCGCCCTCAAGCCCCAGCCGCGAAGGGAGCCCCCCCCGAAGACTGGCGTAGCGTCCCCCACCGTGCTCGGCGACCCGAATCACACCATCTTCGCCTTTCACATGGCTCCCCGCAGGCACGTAGAGATCGCAGGGAATCGAGCCGTCCCAAGGATCCGTCACCGTGAGCAGCCCAAAGTCAACAGCCTGAAAGCGGTCTGTCGTCCTTCCAAGAGCCAACGGGCGACAACGACCATCGACACCGATCGCCGCTTCAAGCCCCACCTCGTGGGCAAGCCTGCTACGCAAACTCGGTGGCGGCTGCAGTCGACGGAAGCCAAGTTCAGGGCGCTGGTTTGCCCGCCGCAGCTGCTCCAGGTGCTTAGCCTCCGCCGACTGGGGCACCCCGGCTTCCGCTGTCTGCGGGCTGCCAGCAACGTCCACCCAGACCGGCTGATCTGCACTCCCAAGCACATTTCGGTAGCGGCCGTCCCGCCCACGGACCTTGACCCACAACCCCAGGCGAGGCGGTTTCACCAGACTGCCATCGATGACCCCCTTCCATAGCCCCCCGACGTCGCGCACCAGCAAGACTTCGGCGACGGGAATTCCTGCCCGTCGAGCAACGCGCACGGTCGCACTGTCGATATTGCGGTTCACCCCTAGCGGGACGTGGACTTCGAGAGGCGCACCCGCTTGAGGCGGGTCCGGCACGACGGTCAGACCCAAGACAAGGAGGAACGGTAGTGACATGGGAATCCTGCTTCAGGCCGAGAACAGAGGGACTAGAACTCGGGGAACGTGACCTCTCCTGTCAGGTCGATGGGCACATCCACGTGGTGAATGGTGGCGACGCCGGTAACTCGGTAGGCGAGGATTCCACCCCGCAGAAGGCTTCGGAGACGTTTCTTGTGACTCTCTCCATCCATCTCCATAGGCACATTGATCACATGGGATGATCCGGCCCCCACCTTTTCGAAGCCGGAGATCAGATGATCCGTGACCATGGGAACTTCTTCGAGGACGATCGTTCCGACCACCTTTTTCACTTTGACGGTGAACGGGTTGTCGTTTTTGATCTCGATCTCGAAGGTGAGATCGGCCTTACTCAAATCCCCTTCACGGGTCGCCTCAACGTGGCGCACCGTCACCGCCGGCAAAACGGGCAGTGGCGCTTGGAGGGCCCCTTGGACCGGCACCCGATCACCGCCGACCTCGGCCCAGCCCGTCAACGACACGGGGACACTCTCTTGGCTCAGGAGCTTTACATAGCTGGCCGACTCGGTGGGCCAGGCCCACTTCACTGGCAGCTTCAATTCCAATTCCTGCCCCGTCTCGAGACGCTCGCCGTCGCCAGATCCACGAACAACGATCGGGCCTGCCCCAACCCCTTCAGGCGCAAGGGTTACCTCGATTTGACCGACGGCCTTTGTCCCTTGGCTCCGGTTGCCGACACCCACGATGATGTTGCCCTTGAACACCCGGAAGTCGGCGCGGTTCGGCTCGATCCGCTTTGCCACGGCATGAACCTTCCCCGAGTCAGCTTCCTGAACAGGCGCCGAAGCACAAGACGTCGCAAGCAATGCGCCAACCATCAGTGTAGATGCGAGCTTCATCCCTGCCCCCTTACAACCCCGCTATAACCGACTACCGTGCCGCGGGGAACCACCGGCGATGACATCGGTAAATTCAAGCAGCCCGGTGTTGGACTCGAGCATCCAAGTGCTCTCCCCTCCACCATCCCAGTCCCAACTGTAGACGAGCTCAAAACTGAGGCCATTGAGCACCCCACGGGTGCGCAACCGGCCCGGGCCGGTCGCTGCCGGAAGGAGGCCGACATCGGTCGTCTCTGGTTCCATCTCCGGCGGAAAGGGCAGCCGGACAAGGAGGGGCGCTGATTGCAACTCGCGGCAAGGGGGCGCAACCACGGCGCAGTCCCCATGCCGAAGCCAGGCCAAGCCAAGGGCGTCGATACCCAAAAGGTCTTCGCGGGGATTCGGTAGCGGGATGCCATCGATGGTCGACTGGCGCTGCAGTAAGATCTGATGGGATCCATCCACCTGGCTTGGCGTGAAGGTCCACGACTCCTCGCTCCCATCGTCCACAGAAAACTGCCAAACTGTGGGCTTCTGGAGGTCGAGACCAAGCAGGTCGGCGGTGCGATGGAAAATGTCTGGCTCCGGGTCACCGCAAGCGATGAGCACGCCAAAGTAAAGAATTGCAATCGCTCGAGCGTTAAGGGATCGAATGATCAACGGGAATCTCCATGACGACGGCACTCTCCATCTTTTTCGCCCTCATCGGGCTACAGGCAAACACAGAACAAGGACAGGGGCTTGTCGACGACGTCTTGACGGTCACCAGCGAGATCCGCGGCCTCAAGGTCCTCCGACCGGTTAAGGCGGTATCGCATAGCAAGAAGCAGATTCTCGCCTACGTCAAACAACGCATCGCAGAAGAGTACCCCGGGGACAGCCTTGAGGAAGAGGGCCGGCTCCTCAAACACCTGGGGTGGCTACCCAGCGAGATGGACTACCGGGCCACATTGGAAGAGTTCGTGACCGCTCAGGTCGCTGGCTATTTCGACCCCTTTAAAGAACGGTTCGTCTTGGCCACGTGGCTTCCAGGGCTCATCCAAAAACCCATCATCGCGCACGAGTTGGTCCATGCGCTGCAGGATCAACACTTCGGGCTCAAAAAGGCCCTCAAGCGGATTCCCGGCAATGACGATGCGACCATTGCACGCTCCGCGGTGATCGAGGGCGATGCCACCATTGCGATGCTCGCCTACTCGATGGGTGGCACCGATATGGAGGCGCTCGTTCCCGCAGCTGCAAGCGTCGCAGAGCAGACGCGCAACGCCCCGACGCTGACCACCCGACATATCCCCTACTATATGCGCATGAGCCTCATCTTCCCCTACACGGGAGCGATCGATCTCCTGCTCAAGAAAATGGAGAAGCAAAAATGGGCAGGCGTGGATGCCCTCCACAAAAATTACCCGCAGAGTACAGAGCAACTCCTGCACCCGGAAAGGTACCCTTACGACAAGCCACTCCCAGTTCACCTGACGATCGATTCAGCGCTCGGCCCATGGCAGGAGAGTTTAAGGAATCGCTTTGGGGAGCTGGGATTCCGGTTTCTGGGTTCGCCAACGGGCAAGCAAGACGACTTAGCTGCCCAGCTGAGCGAAGGCTGGGGCGGCGATCAGTATGTTTTCCTAAAAAAAGGGGCAGAACGGGGCGTCGTGGCCTGTGTCCTGACCGATGAACCCGCCAAGCGCTCGAAATACCGAACCTTGGTGGAGCTCAGTCTGTCGGCCCGCTACAATCAACCGCCAGCGATGAGTAAGGCCAAACGAGGTCAATCGATGAGTGACGGGTTTCAAATCGCCTGGAGGGAAGTCGATCAGGGCCTCGCTTGGGTGGAACTTCCCGATACGGCAGCCCGTGCGAAAGAACTTCTCGAAGCTGCTGCCCAGTCCTGCCGAGCACAGAAACGGCCGTGAGAACGCTCTTTCCGCCACCGCCGCCCCTGCTCCGGCGGGCGCTTATCACCTTGGTCGTCGCCTACTTTGTCCAAGGACTCCTCTGGCGCTTGAAACAAAACGCCATCGTGGAAAGCCTCGAACTCATGCCCTCCGATGTGATCACGGGGCAACTCTGGCGTCTCCTGAGTTATGGTCTGCTGCATGGGAGCCTCTGGCATCTCGTCGGCAATCTTGCGCTCCTTTACTTCTTCGGCCTGGAACTCGAACGCTTGCTGGGCGCCCGTCGCCTTCTTCACATGCTATTGTGGACGACCGCCGGCGGGGGAATCGCTGCGACCCTCTCCCCCTACCTCCTGAGCTTCATGGGCTTGAGCCCAGACCAAGCGGTCATCGGCGCCAGCGGAGCTGGTCTTGGTCTGTTGACGGCCTGGTGCCTGTATTATGGCAACCGCACGATCTCCCTTTTCGGCATTCTTCCCCTCCTCGGGCGTCAACTGCTCTTCGGTGTGATCATCCTTGAAGTCCTGGCCTCCGTCGGGATGGGGAACAGCAGCTCTGCAGCCCACTTCGGCGGGATGATCACAGCTTGGTTAATGGTCACCGGAAACTGGCACCCTAAGCGCTGGAAGAAGGCACCTCGGCGGCGGAAGCCCCGCCCGAACCTACGGGTTCTTCCGGGGGGGCAGGATCAGGATCCGTGGGTTCATTGAGCATTTGTTCCAGCCAAGCCGTACGCCAGCCCTGATCATGCAGTTCGACTCGCCCGAGGACGAGATCATGAAGAAGGGCCGGTGGCGCCAATAAGGATGGGTCCATTTGCACCCGTTCAGCCAAGCTCGCTCGCTGCCGCTTCAAGACCTTCAATGCGGCCCGTTGCTCCCCATCCATCCGTCGCTGATCGTCTTTCGGTAGCGGTTGAGAGGCGGTCAAAACCTCGGCGTGGCTTGGCTCCTTGGGCTCCGTACGGCCCAAGGCCATGGCGACGAGATCCTCATCCGACAGTAACCAGCGGACAGGTCGGTTGCGCTTAAAGCCCTCGGACTCACGCCACTGAAGGAGGGCCTTCGCCCGCCCGCGAATTGCTGGAGATGTTCGTCGAAGGGCTCTGAACTTCTCGACGGCCGGAGCTTTCCTCGGCCCGACGTAACACCATCGATCCAGTGCTTCCTCCCCGGCCTCAAGCGTCATGTGCCAGCGACCAGTGGCCACTAACTTGGTTTCAAGATGATCGGCCAAGCGTTGCAGACCGACCACATCCTGCTGCGCATAGATGAGTTGCTGCTCGCTCAACGGTCGCCTTAACCAATTACTTCTCTGTGCCCCCTTATCGTGGGCTTCGCCCAGCTGGGAGCGCATCAGTTTGGCCAGTCCCAAGTCGCTGAGCCCAAGCATGCGAGCGGCCAGTTGGGTATCAAAGAGCTGGGCGGGCCTAACCATTCCGCCTTCGAGAAGGAGGCCCCAATCCTGACTACCATCGTGAGTCACCCACTGGGCGCTCTGCCAGCAGGACAACGGCGCTAACGAGACCTCCAGTGGATCGATGATCGCCCACTGGTCAGCCCAAGCCAATTGCACAAGGCCCAGGACCCCCCGATAACGGCCTTCACTGGCATACTCCGTGTCCACCACCACGCGCTCGGGCTGATAGGCAGCCACGAGGCCTTCGAGTTCAGCGTCCGTCCGAATCATCGCATGCGACTTGGCAGGCCATGATGCTTACCCCTGTCATCCACAAAGCCACGGAGTTGGCCCCCCGAATCAAAGAGAAAGGCATGGGCAAACTCTGGACTTGGATCCCCGAACCGCATCGACTGATTCAAGGGGCGTGTCTGAGCAGGCAGGCCGTGATTCACGGCCTCTGGCCAGCGATAGGCAATCACGGTTTCGCCACTGGGTACAGGCCCACCAGGATCAACGGACTCACCGGGAAACTCGGCACCACTTAACAGGATCAAATTCTTGCCAAACGACTCCCGTTCCATGGGCTCATCGAACAGTCGGGCTGTGGTCCGATTCAGGGCGCCCGTCGCATCGAGCACAGACACCCCACTGTTCCAGACTCGGTACAGGACCGCAGCCCGTCCCCCCTGCCTGAGGACATCATCCCGCCGCTGGGCTCGCTCTGGGTCAAGCCATGGATCAGCCAGGGTTCGGGGAGCCACTAGCTGACCACCGGGCCCCCAAACAACCACAAGGCCCGATGCAACATGGGCCATCTCCGGTGCATCGCCGGCTTTGCGTACCCAACGGATCAGCGTCTCCATGAGGGCAAGCCGCCGTTCGGCTCGCAGGCTCCCTGGGATACGCCCTTGGGGGGCGAAAGCGGGCATTTCAGGTCTGGGCGTCACCTTCTGCTGCCCGATCGACTCGATCTGTCGCTGCAGACGTTCCACATTCCCCTGCTGCAACTGCAAAAGGCGTTCGGTTTCAGCAATCCGATCATGGAGTTGCCGTTGGGATTTTTCGTGTTGCTCGGCAAGGCCATCGGTCAGGTATGCAAAGAGTCCTGCGGGAATCAGCAAAAAACCCGCAATCACAAGAAGCCGTATGCCCAGTCGAAACTGAGTCAAACCATTGGAACTCAAAGGAAGCTAAGACTAGTTGGTGGCAGACGCCGGGGGGAGAACCTCGCCACCACCGTTGTTGTCGTTGTTGTTGCCACCGCCACCGCCGCCGACCTGGCCCACGCCCTGGCCCGCCGCGATTCCGCCGCCTGTGACCGAACTGCCGGCCTCGCCGCCGCCACTGGCTGCACCACCGGCGTCTTCGTTACCACCAGCACCCTCGTCGCCAGCACCCTCATCGCCGCCAGCGCCAGCCTCTTCACCATCACCGGGCTCACCGCTGCCACCCTCACGAACCTCCTGGTTACCCCACTCACGGGGATCACCAAACTCAGAGACCGTATTGAGGACCTGACGCCCTTCGATCTTACGACTGGTGTCAACGCTCGTCTGCGAGTCACCGGTCTGGGTTGCGGAGGCGCCTACACAGTTGATCGCCTGGACCACCAGACTGTTCACACGATCCACGCTGACTCGGACCTTGTTGTACTCGTAGGTTGCCTGATCCATGTCCCGGGCAGCGACGGCCTCGGAGAGGGAGTCGACCGCGTCGTTCGCGATCCGAATGATCCCCTTGATGACTGTGACTTTCTCATTAACGCAAGTCATGCGGACCACATCACCAGCAGAGCGGGCCTCCCGGCCCACGTCGTTGGCTCGCCGGAGCCCTCGGTTCATGCTCTGCAGCGATTCCTGAGCTTCCCCCACCATCTCTTGAGGAGAGGGGCCCCCTTCGATCTCAACTTGAGCGAAGGAGGTTGCAGGAAGCAGGAGAGTGGCAAGAGCGAGATGGCGCAACATAAACCTGTCCTCAACTAGGCTCCTTTATTAACGCACAGCGACCGGAGTCCGTCAACCTTCGGAAGGTTTGAGGCTAGCGTTTTTTGCCGAGATTAGGATGGCGCCGAGATTCATGGCCCACTAAGGCCGAGAACAGGGAATCTGACCCCACTCGGTGCAGGCAGTTCAATGGCCGAGCCTGTCGCCAAACAGTGAGCGACCAACCCGCACCCAATGGGCCCCAGCCGCCACGGCCGCTTCAAAGTCGTTACTCATGCCCATGCTCAGCTCCGCCCCTTCGGGTAGCAAGCCTTTGGCCATGCAATCCGTCGCAAGTCCCGCCAGCCGGTGAAAGGCCACGGACGGCGAAAATTGGTCGGCCGGTGGCGGGATCGTCATCAGCCCCTTCACAGTCACCGAAGTCGATCCGGCCAGCTGCTCGAGAAAACCGAGCAATTGCTCGGGATCCACACCGGATTTGCTAAGCTCGCCGCCCAGACGCACTTGGACGAGCACTTCCGCGCTCGCCAATCGCTTGGCGATTTTCAGGCGATCCAGAGAGTGAACCCGATACCAGCCCTGCTGAAGGTGCCTGGTTTTGTTGGATTGAATCGGCCCGATAAAGTGCCACCGGGCCTCGGGCATGAGCTCCCTTAGATGCTGCGTCTCCACTGCCTCCCGGACGTAACTGTGGGCAAAGTCTCTTAGTCCCGCATGATAGGCCTCAAGGATGCCCTCGGGAGCCTGTCCCTTCACGACCCCGACCAGTGTTGCTGCATGGAGGGGCCGGCCTGCGCCAGCGGCGGCCTGGGCCATCTTTTGACAGATCGCCTTGTAGCGATCGGCCACCGTTCTCATGGCTCGTAGCCATAGGCCCGCAAGGCCGTCAGAACCTCAGTCACGGGCAAGCCCACCACGTTCGAATAGGAGCCCAAAACGGACTCAACCAAGCTCACACCCAGACCCTGGATCCCGTAGGCACCGGCTTTGTCTAGGTATTCTCCGCTGTCGAGATAATGGGCGACCGTCGGAACTGAGAGCTTGCGGAACGTGACTTCACTACAGACCGCAAAGTGTGCGTCCGCCGCTCCGTAGCGCAGGGCTACGGCCGTCACGACCTCGTGACGGCGCCCGGATAAGGCCCAGAGCATCGCCTCCGCATCCTGCCGGTCTCGGGGCTTGCCAAAGAGCCTCGATCCGAGGGCTACCACCGTATCGGCCGCAAGCAATGGGCGATCATCGGCCCTTCGAGTGGGCATTTTCGCCGTCGCTACAGCGAGGGCTGCCTGCCGGGCGTCGCCGGCGACGAGGGGTGGTTCATCCCGGCCGGGCACCACAAAAACCTCGAATCCCGCTGCCGCAAGCAGGTCTCTCCTGCGAGGGGAACGGGATGCGAGGTCTAGGCTTGGTTTCACAGGCGGCCGGCCTGAGCAGGTGATTAAACCAGCGAGATCCGACAAACGGGTGCGTTGTCGCCCTGGCGGATGCCGAGTTTGTGGATCCGGGTGTAGCCACCAGGCCGATCAGCATAAGTCGGCGCAATCTCCTGGAAGAGCTTCTGCACGACCTCAGGGTCCCGAACAAAGCGACTGGCCCGCCGAATCCGAGGTACCTCATTTTTCTTCGCCAGGGTGATCAGTGGCTCGACGTAGCGACGAAGCTCTTTAGCCTTCGCCTCGGTCGTGGTGATCGCCCCGTGCCGGAAGAAATCGGTCGCCATGTTCCGAAACATGGCCTTCCGGTGGGAAGAAGTACGGTTGAGCTTACGGCCCTTTTTACGGTGACGCATGGCGTCCTCCTACTCCGGCTGCTGCAGCGTGGGATGGTTTGCAGGTGGCCAGTTGTCCAAATGCATTCCGAGGCCCAGGCCCATTTCCGCCAACACGGTCTTGATCTCTTTCAAGCTCTTACGACCAAAGTTCTTGGTGCGCAGCATCTCGGCTTCGCTCCGTTGAACCAAGTCGCCGATCAGCTTGATGTTGGCATTTTGCAGGCAGTTCATGCTGCGGACACTGAGTTCAAGTTCATCAACACTCCGCAACAGATTCGCGTTGATTTCCTCTTGGGGGTCTTCCTCGATCTCAAATTCGAGGGAGCCCTCGTCCTCAAAGTTGATGAACAACTGGCTGTACTCCTTGAGGATTTTGGCGGCCACGCCGACTGCATCCTCCGGGTTGATCGAGCCGTCAGTCCACACTTCCATCACCAGCTTGTCATAGTCGGTGCGCTGTCCAACGCGAGCGTTGGTCACTTGGAAATTCACCTTGTTCACCGGGCTGTAGAGGGCGTCGATCCAGATCGTACCAACCGGCGCCTTCTCTTTCCGGAGACCGGCCGAGGTCACATAGCCCTTGCCCATCGTCGCGTTGAACTCAGCTTCGAAGACACCACCCGCCGCCACGTGACATACCACGTGATCGGGGTTGAGAATCACGACGGAAGAGTCACCCTGCAAATCACCGGCCGTGACCACACAAGGCCCCTCGGCATGCACTCGAAGGGTCCGACTCTCGTGGCCCCCCTCAAGTCGTAGCCGCACCTCTTTGAGGTTGAGAATGATGTCGGTGACATCTTCGACCACGTTCTCAAGGGCAGTGAACTCGTGGAGCGCACCTTTGATGCGAGCGCTGGTGATGGCGTAGCCATGCAAGGACCCCAAAAGGATCCGACGCAATGCGTTGCCCAGGGTATGACCGTAGCCTCGATCGAGGGGTTCGGCCGTGAACTTGCCATACTCGTCGTTGAGGGTGTCACGATCGACGAGAAGCCCGCGGGGCTTGATCAGATGACGAAAGTTAGCTTGCAGCATTTAATCTTTCCTTGTGGATCAGACTCGACGCCGCTTGGGGGGGCGGCAGCCGTTGTGGGGAATGGGAGTCACATCACGAATGCAGAGCACCTTGATGCCACTCGCGGCGATGGCCCGCAGAGCTGCTTCCCGCCCCGAACCTGGCCCGCGAACATTGACCTCGATTTGACGCATGCCCATGTCGATCGCCCGGGCAACAACGTCCTCAGCGGCGGTTTGAGCCGCAAAGGGTGTCGACTTCCGAGAGCCCTTGAAGCCCTTGGAACCGGCCGTGGACCAAGCGACGACATTTCCAGCCACATCCGAAATCGTAACGATGGTATTGTTGAAAGTGGAGTGGATGTGAGCGATGCCGCTCTGAACCACACGCTTCTGCTTTTTCCGACCGCGTTGAACTGCCATGACCTATCCCTTCCGAGCCGCTGTACGGCGCGGCCCCTTACGGGTCCGAGCGTTGGTGCTCGTGCGCTGACCGCGCACCGGCAAACCGCGGCGATGACGCAAACCGCGATAGCAGCCCAGGTCCATCAAGCGCTTGATGGCCATGGTCACCTCACGGCGAAGATCACCTTCCACCTGGTAGCCGTCGTTAATGACGCGTCGAATGGAGACGACATCCTGCTCGCTGAGTTGGTGGATCCGAGCATAAATCGGATCCCCTTCAGGCGAGCGCCGCTCCGGCTCGATGCCGCTTTTTTCGAGAATCTCTTTCGCCGTCACTCGGCCAATGCCGAAGATGTAGGTGAGGGCAATATCGAGTCGCTTGTTTCGGGGTAAATCAACCCCTGCAATACGTGCCAGGGTGACTAACCCTGCCGCTGCTTATGGCGTGGGTTCGAACAGATGATCCGCACCACGCCCTTGCGGCGGATCACCTTACACTTATCGCACATCGGCTTGACTGAAGCTCTTACCTTCATGTCTCGCTCCTCCTCGTGCCGCTTACTTCCAGCGGTACGTAATTCTTCCACGGGTCAGGTCGTAGGGGGAGACCTCGCAGGTCACTCGATCTCCCGGAAGAATACGAATGTAGAACTTCCGCATCTTCCCCGAGATGTGACAAAGCAACTCGTGACCATTGTCCAGCGCCACACGAAACATGGCGTTGGGCAAGGCTTCCGTCACTCTGCCCTCCATCTCGATCGTTTCTTCCTTCGCCATGAAACTCCTCATCCTTCAAAGCGGGCGGCGCACTATCACGCAGCACCGGGCCCCGCAAACGAAATCAAGCCCCCTAAAGGGCCCCCTGTACACGATTAAAAACCTCATCCAGGCCACCCGAACCGTCGACCGACGCCAGCCGCCCTGCACCACCATAATAATCTAGAACCGGCGCCGTAAGGTTGGAGTAGGTCTGTAGACGTATCCGTACCGCTTCTTCATTGTCATCGCTACGACTTGAAACCAGCCCGCCACAGAGGTCGCAATGCCCCTCTCGGGCCGTCGGCTTCGTCGTCCGGTGATAGACTGCGCCGCATTGGCCACAGGTCAGTCGCCCGAGAATCCGCTCGACGATCTCGTCTTCGGTCACAGAAATACTCACAACGCGATCCACCTGCCGCCCACTCCGCTCCAGCATATCATCCAACTGGACGGCCTGGGCTACAGTCCGGGGGAAGCCATCGAGGATGGCCCCAGAGCCACAGTCCTGCTGCTCGAGCCTCCGCTCGATGAGCGTCATCACGACCTCGTCAGGCACCAGCGTGCCAGCATCCATATTGATGGCGGCCCTTTGGCCGACTTCGGACCCATCCCGACGAGCTTCCCGCAGGAGTTCACCCGTACTGACCTGAGGGATACCCAACTCCGCCGCGAGGCGAGAAGCCTGGGTACCTTTCCCAGCCCCGGGAGGGCCCATGATGACGAGAATCATGTCTGCGGCTCCCCCTCTTCGAGTCGAGCACGCAGCCGAGGCCGCTCGTTGTCCAAGCTAAACTGATCATAGTTTGCCGAGATCAAATGGCTTTGAATCTGCGTCACCAAATCGAGACTGACACCCACAACGATGAGCAAACCGGTGCCGCCGAAGTAGAAGTTCACACCCTGGAACGCGCCAGTCACCCAGTAGGGGACTAAGCACACAACCGTCAGGTAAACAGCACCGCCGGTCGTAATTCGCTTCAGCACCCAACCAATGTATTTCGCCGTGGGCTCACCGGGACGCACGCCCGGGATGAAGCCGCCCCATTTCTTCAAGTTGTCGCTCATGTCCACGGGATTGAACATGATGTCCGTATAGAAGAAGGCGAAGAAGATGATCATGGCCGAATAGATGACCAAGTAGCCCATCTTGCCCGGGGCAAGAAAGGTCTGCACAGCCTCTTGGAATTCGGGACCGAAGTAGCCCGAAACCATGCCTGGGAACATCATCAACGAACTGGCGAAGATCGGGGGAATCACACCGGAGGTATTGACCTTCAGTGGCAAGTGACTGTTCTGGCTTGTCACCATGCCACCACCGACGGCCCGACGAGCGTATTGGACAGGAAGTCGGCGCTGAGCTCGCTCCACGTACACGATCGCCGCGACAATCGCTGCCATGATCGCAACAAGGATCAAGAGATCAACAGGACCAAATGTCGAGGCATCGGAGAATGCCATTCGCAGGGTGTCTCGAATCGCGGCCGGCAAGCCTGCAACGATGCCTGCCATAATGAGGAGACTGATACCGTTGCCGACGCCTTTCGCTGTAATCTCCTCACCCAACCACATCAGGAACGCGGTTCCCGCGGTCAGGGTGAGAACGATCAGCGCGATGGAACCAGCGCCCGTCGAGGTCACCACGTTGTCTTGCCCTGTGAGCGCGTTCAGGCCGCGAGCCAAGGCTGTCCCCTGAACGACAGCCAGCAACAGCGTCCCGTAACGGGTCAACTGATTGATCCGTTTCCGGCCGGCGTCGCCCTCTTTCTTGAGGCGCTCCAAGGCCGGCACCAACACACCGGCGACCTGCAGGATAATGCTTGCCGTAATGTAGGGCATAATCCCCAAGGCGAAGATGGAGAGTTGCTCCAAGGCGCCGCCTGCGAGGAAATTGAACATATTGAGGAAGCCGCCGACACCGGTGTCTTGGGACCCCAGATAGGCCTTCATGGCATCTCGGTTCATCCCCGGAATCGAGATATAAACACCGATTCGGTAGACAGCGAGCATGGCCACCGTGAAGATGAGCCGCTTACGGAGTTCCGGGACCTTTGGGATCCGCTTGTAATCGAAATGAGCCATAGCCCCCGGACCTAGCTGAGCAGGTTGATGGTTCCACCGGCTGCTTCGATCGCAGCCTGTGCGCTCTTAGAGCAGCGGTGAACAGAAACGGTCAGGGCCACATCGATGCTGCCCTGTCCGAGCAGTTTCACAGGCCGCCGGCTCACGAACTCCACAGTTTTCTCGCCGTCCTCGCGCCGGTTTCTCGGCACGAGGTTCGGGATCAAGCCCGCCGCAGCGAGCGCTGCCAGCGTTACCTCGGAGCCAGCCTGGAACTCGGCCGCAGCCAAAGCGCCCACATTGACCACGTCGACTTCGGTCCGCCACTTGTTGTTGAAGCCCCGCTTCGCCAGGCGGCGAATCAAAGGCATTTGGCCACCTTCGAAGCCACGGCGAACGTGACCACTCTTACGGGCCTTTTGACCCTTGTGACCACGGCCGGAGGTCTTACCGTGACCGGAGCCCGAGCCCCTGCCTACCCGGCGACGAGCAGACTGGGAGCCTGCATGAGGTTTGAGTTGAGACATTGCTTTCTCCTTACGCCGAGGCCCTGGCCCCGACTCGGATCGGGTCGGGAAGCTAGGCTTCCACAACCTCCACATCGACCAAGTGCTGCACCTTAAAGACGAGCCCTCGGGTCGAGGGGTTATTGGGGACGTCGACCGTGTGGCCGATACGCCGAAGGCCAAGAGCCTTGACGCACTGGCGCTGACGCTGGGTCCGGCCGATCAAGCTTTTCTTCTGTGTTACTCGGAGCATGGTGTTTTCCTTAACCACGAATTTCTTCGACGGTCTTACCCCGCCGACGGGCCACCTCATCCGCACTGCGGAGCTGACCGATCGCATCCATCGTCGCGCGGATCATGTTGTTCGGGTTGTTGCTGCCGATGCACTTGGTGATGACGTTCTGCACGCCGGCCAACTCCATCACCGCACGAATCCCACTACCAGCGATCACACCGGTACCAGCGCCCGCAGGACGCAGCATCACCCGACCGGCGCCGGCATGACCAAGGACCTCGTGGGGAATCGTTCCATCCTCAATCGGGACGACAACCATATTGCGGCGAGCCCGTTCCGTTCCCTTGCGAATCGCATCAGGCACCTCACGGGCCTTGCCGAGTCCGACCCCCACGTTCCCCTTGCCATCACCCACGGCAACCAAGGCACTGAAGGCAAAGCGACGGCCACCTTTGACCACCTTCGCCACCCGATTGAGGTGAATCACCTTGTCCTCGAGGTCCTGCTCACTAATCTGCTTGCTCATCATCGAACTCCTAGAACTCGAGCCCGGCAGCGCGGGCTCCCTCGGCGACCGCAGCGATCCGCCCATGATAAAGGAAACCGTTGCGATCGAAGATGACCTGGTTGACCCCAGCCTTCTTCGCCGCCTCTGCCACCGCTTGGCCGACCGCTTTCGCAGCACCCACCTTGGCGCCTTCTTCCGACTTCACCGTCAGCGTACTCGCTGAGGCCAGGGTCGAACCGGTCTGGTCATCGATGACCTGTGCGTAAATGTGCTTTGCACTGCGGAACACGCAGAGCCGGGGCCGCTCAGCGGTTCCCACCACTCGCCGGCGCACACGACGCTGGCGACGTAATCTTGCTTCTCTTTTGCTTCGCTTGGCCATCATAGCCTCCTGAAATTTCGCCGCATTACGGCGGGCCGTTACTTCCCGGCCTTGCCTTCCTTCATCCGGACATACTCACCAACGTAGCGCACGCCCTTGCCCTTGTAGGGCTCCGGCGGGCGCAGGGCACGGATGGACGCAGCCACCTCACCCACCAACTGGCGATCAATGCCAGTGATCGAGATGTTCCGCTGATCCTTACCGACCTCGATCTTAATACCAGCGGGGATGTTAAAAACATCCTCGTGGGAGCGACCGAGATAAAGGACGAGATCCGTCCCTTTGACCTGAGCACGATAGCCAACGCCCTTGACTTCCAGATCCTTTTGGAAGCCCTTCGAGACGCCATCCACCATGTTCTGCAGCAGGCTGCGAGTCATGCCATGCAAACCGCGGGTCCGTCGGTCGGAATCGCTAGCGCTCACCAGCAACTTGCCATCTTCCTGAGCGACCGAAATACCTTCAACCACGGTGATCTCAAGGCTTCCCTTGGGTCCCGTGACCTTCATATCCTGTCCCGAAATCTCGACCGTCACACCTTCGATGAGCGCGACCGGCGACCGACCCACTCGGGAACTGCGTTCAACTGCGTTCGACATCTTTGGCCTCCTACCAGATCTCGCAGAGCACCTCGCCACCGATCCCTGCGTTGCGTGCCGACTTCTCGGTCATCACGCCGCTGGAGGTGGAGAGGATTGCGATACCCAGGCCGTTGCGGACCTTCGGCAAATCGCTATGCCCTACGTAAATACGCCGTCCCGGCTTCGAGATCCGCTTAAGACCATCGATAACGCTGTCCTGCCCGTCCCACTTGAGACGAATATCGATGCTTCCTTGCGGATTCCCAGCACTCGGGGCCGTCCAGTCGGTACGGCTGATATAGCCCTCCTGCTGAAGGATCTCGGCGATGGACTTCTTGATTTTGCTACCCGGGATGGTCAGCGAATTATGGCGAGCCATGATCGCGTTTCTAATCCGAGTCAGCATATCGGCGATGGGATCATTAATAACCATGATACCTCCCTTTACCAGCTAGCCTTGACCACGCCCGGGATCTCTCCCTTGAGGGCGCGCTCACGGAAACAGCAGCGACACATATCAAACTTGCGCAGGTAGCCACGGGAGCGACCGCAGATTCGGCAGCGGTTACGGTGCCGAACAGCGAACTTCTGCTTCTTGTCAATGTTGACGAGATCAACCTTCTTGCTCACGGTGTACTCCTACTTGCGCAAGGGCATGCCGAGGAGACGAAGGAGCTTACGACCTTCCTCATCCGTCTCGGCGCTGGTAACGATGGTAATGTTCATCCCTTTGATCTTGTCGACCTTATCGTAGTCGATCTCCGGGAAGATAATCTGCTCCTTGATGCCCAAGGTGTAGTTCCCTCGACCATCGAAGGCCTTCGCAGAGAGCCCCCGAAAGTCACGCACCCGCGGCAGCGCCACGTTGATGAGGCGGTCGAGGAACTCCCACATCTTGCGACGACGCAGCGTCACGCTGCAGCCGATCGCCATGCCCTCGCGCAGCTTGAAGCCAGCGATGGAGCGCTTCGCCCGAGTCAGCACCGGCCGTTGACCACAAATCGTTGCCAACTCCTCTTGTGCGCTCTCAAGCACCTTGGTGTTCTTATGCTGGGCCACTTCTCGACCCAGCCCGATGTTCACAACGACTTTCTCGACACCAGGGATCTGATGAACGTTGGCGTAACCAAACGTCTCCATCAGGGCCGGCGCGATGTCGTCCTGAAACTTTGTCTTTAACCTTGGATTCTGCATGTTTCCTTCCTCAGCGTTGGACCGCCCGTTCCTATGAGGCGACGCCCAGGTTCATTGTTACCTAATCGATCACTGTACCGCCGTGGCGTCTGCCACGAGCTTCCCGCTGCCGCCGTCCCTCATCGGAGGTCGAGCGACCCACACGAACGCCACCGAGCTCTTCGGTGTAGAACATGACATTGGAAATATCGATCTTGCCCAGCTTCTCCACGATGCCACCGTCCTGGTGCAGCATGGACCGACCAGGCTTCAGATGACGCTTCTGCGAGCGGACACCTTCGACCCGAATCTTGCCTTCGGCGGGAAAGACCTCAAGCACCTCACCGACGACACCTTTGTCGCTGCCGGTAATCACTTTGACGGTATCGCCTTTATGGATTTTGCGTTTCATCATGGCCTCCTTAAAGCACCTCGGGAGCAAGGGAGACGATCTTCATGAAGTTCCGTCCCCGGAGTTCCCGGGCCACCGGCCCGAAGATTCGGGTGCCGATGGGCTCATGTTCTTTGTTCAGGATCACTGCCGAATTGGTATCGAAGCGGATCAGGGAACCATCTGGACGATGGATCGGGTAAGCCGTGCGAACCACAACGGCCCGAGTCACCTGCCCCTTCTTCACCCGCCCGTGGGGCTGAGCTTCTTTCACCGACACCACAATGATGTCGCCCACCGATGCGTAGCGACGCTTGGAGCCGCCGAGCACCTTGAGGCACATGACCTTCTTGGCGCCACTGTTATCGGCAACATCCAACATGGACTGCATCTGAATCATCGTACTACCTTTCCTGCAGGGCTTTTATTGAGCCTTGCGCAGCGTCTCGGCGACTCGCCACCGCTTCTTCCGGCTCAAGGGCCGGCATGCGATGATCCGGACCTGGTCACCTTCAGCACAACTGTTGTTCTCATCATGGGCCTGGTACCGCACACGGCGCCGGACATACTTGCCGTAGACGGGGTGCTTAAAGCTCCGCACCACCTCGACAACGGCGGTCTTGTCCATCTTACTGCTACGCACGGTTCCGATACGAGACCTTGGATTCGGACGTTCTTTCATCTTTCTCACCTTACGAGGGCCTAGGAGGCCAGCTTCTCAGACAGAATGGTTTTCACTCGAGCGATCTCACGTCGGGTCCGGGTCAGACTCGCCGTATCTTGAAGCGCTCCCGCTGCATGATCGAGACGAAGCTGAAAGTAGTTCCGCTCCAACTCCTCGACCCGACCGCTGAGATCTTCAGTGCTCAACTCACGCAACTCACGACTCTGCATGACTAAATCTCCTCGTCACGCACGACAAAGCGCGTGGGGATAGGCAACTTGGAGCTCGCCAGGCGCATCGCCTCTTTCGCCAACTCACGATCCACACCATCCATTTCGTAAAGCATGGAACCGGCTTTGACCTGGGCAACCCAGTGATCGACACCGCCCTTACCTTTACCCATTCGAACCTCGAGGGGCTTCTTGGTGATGGCCCGGTCCGGAAAGACCCGGATCCAGATGTTACCCTGACGCTTAATGTGGCGGGTCATGGCAATACGAGCAGCCTCAATTTGACGGCTCGTCAGTCGACCGGGCCCCAAGGCCTGCAGACCAAACTCACCAAAAGAGACGTTCACGCCACGGGTGGCCCGGCCTTTGATGCCCAGACGGTGCATCTTACGGTACTTAACTCGCTTCGGAAGCAGCATTTTCTTTTCCTCTCTTCCTCAGTCGCTAGCGCGCAGCCGGGAACCGACGGTCCACGTTGCGCTCGGGAAGAATCTCACCCTTATAAATCCAAACCTTGATGCCGATCGCACCGTAGGTCGTGCGGGCGACATGGGTCCCATAGTCGATGTCGGCCCGGAGCGTATGCAGGGGAACACGACCATCGAGGTACCACTCGTAGCGACCCATATCGGCACCGCCGAGGCGACCAGAACAGGCGATCCGGACGCCCTTGGCGCCGAACTTCATCGTGGTCTGAACGGTGCGCTTCATCGCCCGCCGGAAGGCCACACGAGCCTCTAACTGCCGAGCGATGGACTCAGCAACGAGCGCTGCGTCTAATTCAGGCCGACGCACTTCGATAATCTTCAAGCTGATCTTGGACTGGGTTAACTTCTGCAGCTTCCCCTCAAGTTCCTCGATCCCAGCACCACGCTTACCAATGATGCTGCCCGGGCGGCCGGAGTGGATCAACATCGTAATCCGCTCACGCAGTCGCTCGATTTCAATCCGGCTCACCATGGCGTTCGGCAGTTCCTTACGAACGTAATCCCGCAGCGCGATGTCCTCGTGGAGCCACTCCGCGTAGTTCTTACCCGCGTACCAGCGGGAGTCGTGATTGGCGACAATCCCGAGACGGAAGCCCTTCGGCTGTACCTTCTGACCCATGACTTACTCCCCAGCCTCGGCGGGCTCGCCGAGAATGATGGTGGTGTGACAACTCCGCTTGCGAATCCGCGTCGCCCGCCCTCGGGCTCGGGGGCGCCAACGACGCATGGTGCGACCTTCATCGACGAAAGCCTCAGCGACCACCATGGACTCCGCATCGAAGCCCAAGTCATCGGCATTGGCGATGGCCGACCGGAGCAACTTAAGGACAGGCTGGGCCGCACCCTTCTGGCAAAATGCCAGCGTGCGCACGGCGGTGACCACGTCCTGACCCCGGATCAAATCCACAACAAGACGGACCTTCCGCGCGCTGGCCGCATGATTGCGCAGCACCGCACGGGGACGTTCCTTTTTCGCTTCCTTACGAATCCGAGCCCGTTCGCTCTTCTTCGTCCGGCGGGATTCAGCGTTCTTTTCGAGAGCCATTGTTCCCTACCCCCTAGCGGCGCTTATCGGCCATATGGCCGTGATAAGTGCGGGTGGGCGAAAACTCGCCCAGCTTGTGACCCACCATGTTCTCGGTGACGAACACGGGGACGAACTGCTTGCCGTTATGGACGGCAAACGTCAGACCAACGAACTCCGGTACGATCATGGAGCGACGGCTCCAAGTCTTAATGACCTTCCGATCACCGGCTTCCTTTGCAACAACCGCCTTCTTCATCAGATGACCATCGACGAAGGGGCCTTTCTTAAGACTGCGAGGCATGACTTAACCCCTCCTACTTACGACGGCGCACGATGAACTTGTCAGTGCGCTTGTTTTTACGAGTCTTGTGACCACGGGTGGGAACACCCCACGGCGTGACCGGATGCCGACCACCCGAAGTCCGACCTTCACCACCACCGTGGGGGTGATCGACCGGGTTCATGGCAACACCACGAACCTTGGGACGACGACCCTTCCAGCGACTGGCACCGGCTTTGCCGACGGTCTGGTTTTCGTGCTGCTGGTTACCGACCTGACCAATGGTGGCCTTGCAGGTCATCAGCACCATGCGCTGCTCACCGCTGGGGAGGCGAACCTGAGCGTAACGCCCTTCCTTCGCCATCAACCGGGCTGCGGTGCCCGCAGAGCGCACCATCTGGCCGCCCTTTCCAGGACGAAGCTCAATGTTATGAATCAAGGTCCCCAGGGGGATCGCCTTGATCGTCAGGTGGTTGCCGGGAAGGATGTCTGCGCTGTCATCCGAGACCACCATCTGCCCCACTTGAAGGCCGATGGGAGCGAGGATGTAACGCTTCTCGCCGTCCAGATAATGCAACAGCGCAATCCGAGCGCTGCGCCCCGGATCGTACTCAATGCCCGCCACCTTGGCAGGGACACCGATTTTCTCGCGACGGAAATCCACCTTGCGCAAGCGACGCTTGTGACCGCCACCGCGACGACGCACCGTGATTCGCCCGTTGTTATTGCGGCCGCCTTTGGCGCTCCGCTTGACGAGCAAACTCTTCTCGGGGGTCGACTTGGTAACGTCCGCAAAATCTTCGGTCTTGCGTTGACGTAGGCCCGGACTTGTGGGCCGATAGGTTCTGATGCCCATTGGCACCTCCTCGTAGCCTTAGTTCCCCAGCTGGGAGGGGGTTCTCGGCTACCGACGGTATGTTCCCCAGCTCATCCCCAATCCCCAGTAACGGCGAGGATCGGAGCGATCTCTTCTAGTTCTCTTCCTCGAAGTCCGGGATCTCCTCGACGGGCTCCAGGGCTTCGATGATCTGACCATCCGCCACTCGGACGTAGGCCTTCTTCCAATTCTTTCGGCGACCGGTCACTCCACCCATTCGCCGGGTCTTACCGCGAACGATGCTCGTCCGAACGTCGATCACCTCGACATCGAAGGCAGCCTTCACGGCGGCGGCGATTTGCCGCTTGTTGGCGTCGATCGCAACCGCAAAAGTGTAAGTGTCGGTCGAATCGCGGAGAAGCTCAGCCTTCTCGCTGACGATCGGCTTCTCAATCAGTCGTAGAAGTGCGCTCATGCGAGCCTCCTTTCCACAGCCTTGAGAGCCTCCTCAGTGACGAGGAGGGTCCCATGATTGAGAACATCTCGAACATTCAGCCCGATGGCAGGCAGCGTCGTCACACCGGGCAGATTGCGTGCACTGATCGCGACAAAGGCATCTTCGCTCTCGGCGACGATGAGCGTCTTACCACCACCCAAGGTCTGGAGAATGTCTGCCATGACCCGAGTCTTCGGCTCACTCAACTCGAAGGACTTCACCACCTTGATCTGCTGGGCCTGAGCCTTCTGACTCAAAGCGGAGCAAAGGGCAGTGCGGCGAACCTTTTTATTGACGGAAAAGCCATAATCCCGAGGCGTCGGACCATGAACCGTGCCACCGCCAACCCAAAGCGGGGAGCGACTTGAGCCAGCCCGGGCGTTACCCGTACCCTTCTGGCTCCACGGCTTACGACCACCACCACGAACCTCGCCCTTGGTCTTCACCTTGTGCGTGCCAGCCCGGGCCTTGGCTTCCTGCCAACGAACCACCTCCCAGTGGAGGTGCTCTTTGACCTCAGCGGCGAAGATGCTGTCAGGCGCCTCAGCGCTACCGACCACATCCCCGGCGGTGTTGATTACATCGAACTTGGCCATCTGGGCCTCCTAGCTCTTCATCTCGACGTGGACACCCGCAGCCAACTCGAGCTTCATGAGCGCGTCCAGCGTCTGCTGGGAAGGCTCGAGAATGTCGAGAAGGCGCTTGTGCGTCCGGATTTCGAACTGTTCACGGCTCTTCTTGTTCACATGAGGACTGCGAAGCACCGTGTAGCGTGAGATACGCGTCGGCAATGGAATAGGTCCGGCAACCTGGGCCCCCGAACGCTGGACTGTGTCCACGATTTCCTGAGTGGACTTGTCCAAAAGACGAGCATCGTAAGCACGAAGCCGGATGCGAATGCGATTCAAGGCCATGGTTCTTACCCTCGGTCTCTTCGTAATCAGTCGAGAATCTCAGCCACACGACCGGAGCCGATGGTCCGACCACCTTCGCGAATCGCGAACGTGAGACCCTGCTCCATAGCCACTGGGGTGATCAACTCCACCTTAATGCCGATGTTATCGCCAGGCAGCACCGCACGGGACAGCTGCTCAGCTTCGCCTAGATCATCACCGTTCACCGAGCTGATCCGCTCGATGGTACCGGTCACGTCCGTGGTACGGAAGTAGAACTGAGGACGGTAGTTCGCCTTGAAAGGCTTATGACGACCACCCTCGTCCTTGGTCAGCACGTAGACTTCGGCGGTGAAGTGACCGTGAGGGGTCACCGAACCAGGCGCCACCAAGCACTGACCGCGCTCGATGTCTTCACGCTTGGTGCCACGAAGCAACACACCCACGTTGTCGCCAGCACGACCTTCGTCGAGCAACTTGCGGAACATTTCAACACCCGTGCAGGTGGTCTTCACGGTTTCCTTGATGCCGACGATTTCGACCTCTTCGGAGACGCGCACGATACCACGCTCAACACGACCGGTTGCCACCGTACCACGACCCTGAATCGAGAACACGTCTTCGACG
>PBND01000083.1 GCA_002722845.1 Myxococcales bacterium
CCCAGCGGCCGGGTTCTTGGCAAATGCACAACGGGGCCTGATGGCGGCTGTATTCTCCCGGCCCTGGATAAAGAGCGCCTCGACAAGACACCGGCCCTGGCCCTGGTGGCGAGCAAAGACAGCCGTCTTACTTATCTGGCCTTCAAGGACGTCATCGTATCGAACAGTCGTCACGATATCTCCGGGCTGCCCTACAAAGACACCAAGGAGTACCGGGCCGCGATGTATTCGGATCGCGGCGTCTATCGGCCTGGGGATACCGTTCGCATTGCAGCGGTGTTGCGGACCCCCGACCACAAGGCACCGCCCGCGGCCATGCCGGTAGAGTTGCAATTGCGGGATGCCCGGAATCGGATCGTCCGGAAAATCGATGTCCCGACCAATGAAGGCGGTCAAATCACAGGGAGTTTTCCCCTGGGTGATTTTGCCGACACAGGCACCTACAACACTCGCCTGAGCGTTGGCGACAAGCTGATCTCTTCTTACACCTTCAAGGTTGAAGAATTCGTTCCTGAGCGAATGAAGGTGACCGCAGAGATGGCGCGGAAGGCCTTTGGGCCAGGGGAGCCCGTGACGGCCAACATCACGGCTCGTTACCTCTTTGGTGGTAGCGCCAAAGGCAGCCCCATCGATGGTCAATGGACGCTGTCGCCCAGTGCCTTTAGGCCGTCGAAGAACGGTGATTATCGATATGGCCCGGAACTGTCCGCTGAGGCAAAGCAGCAGTCAGGTCGGATGGTTGGCTGGGTGAAGAGTCGTATCGGCGATGGACCCGTGAGCGCCCCGCCTGACCTGGGTGTTGTAGGGCCCAGCGATTTAGTGCTGAAGGTCGCGGTGCTCGAGGCGGGTAGCGGTCGCAAAACCAAGGGGCAGACGAAAGCGATCATCCATCCGGCCGACCATTATGTGGGCCTTAAAGGAGACCGCAAAAAGCTCGTTGCCGGTGAGCCCAGCACGATTCAGGGGATCTTGGTCAACTACGATGGTGAAGTGTTGAGCGACCGCAACGGTTCCGTGGACGTGGAGTTGCTGCGGATCGATGAGCGCTACGGCTGGGTCTGGGACCCGGTGGCCCGGCGGGGCAGGAGCCGTCATTACCGCAAGGAAATCTCCGAGCAAAAGCAGACGGTGAGCGTGAAAAATGGCCGTTTTCAGGTGACGGTGCAGGCCGGGCAGGATGGGGGGCAGTTCTATGTTCGCGCCCAGTCCGGCGAGGCACGTACCGATCTGACGCTGGCCGGCAAGGGCCGTTACCGGTGGTGGTGGTCAGGGCGAAGCAATCAGTCGCAAACTCCGAAACCCCAGGAAGCATTGGCCTTGCCGATCAACCTACCAAAGGCGGTCGAGGTGGGTAAGGCTGCTGAAGCCGTATTGAACCTGCCCATGAAGGGGCGCCTGCTCATGACCCTTGAGACGGACCAACTGGTCCACAGCGAGTGGATTGATGCCGAGGCAGGGGCCTTCCGCTGGTCGTTCAAGGTGCCTTCGTTTGTGCCCAATATCTACGTCAGTGCCTTCCTGATTAGGAGCCCCGACGAGACGGCAGGGGCCTTTCTCCCTGCCCGGGCCTATGGGGTTGGCTCGGTCTCCGTGAAGCCCCTGGAGTACCTGGAGACGGTTTCGGTGTCGGTACCGGAGTCGGTTCGAAGTCAGAGTAAGCTGGAGGTGAAGCTCTCCATGGGCCGTCGAGTGGCGAAGCGTTTCGTCACCGTTGCGGTGGTCGATGAGGGCATCCTTCAACTGACGCGCTTTAAGACCCCGAACCCACTGCCCCACTTGTTTCCACGCCGGGCCCTCCAAATGCAGACCTTTGAGACCGTGGGCTGGAACATCTCCATCCCAGCGGCTCAGGACGGCGATCATGATGGCGGTGGTGACGGCGCCCGGCCTGGCGGGCGGGTGCAGCCGGTCAAGCCAGTGGCCCTGTGGAGTGGTCCTGTGGCGGTGCCGGAAGATGGCAACTTAACCTTGCCCTTTGAACTGCCTCCTTACCGGGGAGAGCTGCGGGTGATGGTGATGGCGGCCGGGGAGTCGACGGTGGGCCATGCCGAAGCCAAGGTCACGGTGGCCGACCCCTTGGTCGTTCAAGCGACCCTGCCTCGTTTCTTGAGCCAGGGAGACCGCCTCCGAGTCCCCGTCTTTGTGAGCAATCTGTCTGGCAGCAAGCAGAACATCGATGTGCGTCTTGAAGCCACGGATCTGGCCGAGGCTGGGTTGGAGCCCTTCATCGGCGGCAGCACCGAGGTGCTGGAAGTGATCGGGGAGCGCCAAAAGCAAGTCTCGTTGGAGGACAAAGGCTCGGCGACCCTGGAGTTCCAATTGCGGGGCTTGGCTGCGGTTGGGGCGGGGCAGGTGACCGTGACAGCGAAGGCCGGGGCCTTGGTGAGTGAGGAGAAAGCTCAATTCCCCTTCCTCCCAGCAGCACCCCGGAGCCGGCGCAGCGTGGTGGTGGAATTGGAGGGGGGGGAGACAGATCTGAAGCCCCACTTGGAGGGCTGGCTTCCCACGACAGAGCGCAGTCGCTTCATGGTGAGCAATACGCCCTACGCGTCAAGCTTCGAGCACCTACGCTATCTCATTCGCTATCCCTACGGGTGTATCGAGCAGACGAGCTCTTCGACTCGCCCCTTGCTCTTTGTCAGTAGTTTGCTGAGGGCCGTCGATCCGGAGAGCGCGGCGAAACACGATCTCGAGGCCATGGTGCAATCCGGTATCGATCGCCTGTTCTCCATGCAGACCGGCCACGGCGGTTTTGCTTACTGGCCCGGTGGTAACCAACCGGTGGTCTGGGGAACCGCCTATGCGACACACGTCCTTCTGGATGCCAAGAAAGCTGGCTATCCCGTCGATGCCTATCGGCTCGATCAGGCCTTGGATTGGTTGGCCCAAAACAGCGACGCTCAAAAGGGCCGGCACTATTGGCATTGGGGGCAGGCAGCCTACGCGAGCTACGTGCTCGCCCTGGTCGGCAGAGGCAACAAGGCGGCCATGAAGCGAGCCCTGACTGCCCTTGAAATCTCTCGTTTCGCTCGTCGTCCTCACGGTTGGGATGCCGAGACTCGGTATCTCCTGCAGGCCGGTCTCTACCTCGCCGGTGACCGAAGCTATGAGAAGCAGCTCCGGAACCCTGAGATCGAGGCGATCTCCCAAGAGCGTAGCAATGATTGGACCTTCTACTCCGATCTAAGGCGGTGGGGCGTCATCCTCGACACCCACGCCCAACTCTTCGGCATTCATGGTAGCGGAGAAGCGGTGGCCGACCACGTGGCCCGTACCTTGTCAGCCCATCGGTCGCGCTATTTTAGCACGCAGGAGTTAGCGTGGGCCGTCTCTGGGCTCGGGCGTCGTCTGCAGCCGCCCGCCCAGCGTCCGAAAGCCATGACGTTGTTCGCGGCCGGGAGCAAGGTGAAGCCTTTGGACAACAAGGGGGACAAGGGGCTGCCTGCTTGGTCTTTATACCGGGCCAGCGAGTACGGTAGCTTGAAGCTGAAAGTCAGCGGTAAGACCGAAGGAAAAATGTATCTGGTGATTTCCAGCGAAGGCATCGCGCGGGATGCAGTCTACGAGTACGGTGGCAATGGGCTGGTTGTGAGTCGTAACTACCGGCGTCGGAGTGACGGTCGGATCCTCGACCTGACGACGGAGCGCCTGAAGTTGGGTGAAGTGGTGGATGTGGAGTTGACCTTAAGTAACAGTAGTGCTGCGGCCATCAATAACATTGCGCTCGTCGACCGCTTCCCTGCGGGCCTTGAGATGGAGACGGCCCGGCTTGGAAGCGCTGCAGGGCAGCCGCGTAATTGGCTCAACCGACGCCTGGAGATGCGACCAGACCACGTCAACAACCGGGACGACCGGGTGGAGATGTTCCTGACGCTGGGGCGCCGAAGGACAGTGAAAGCGGGTTATAGCCTCCGGGCGACCACTTCCGGTCAGTTCCGTATGCCACCGACCGAGGCGGAAGCGATGTATGACCCCCGTCTCTGGGCCCGGGCCAAGGGCGGTAACCTAACGGTGCTCGCGCCGGGCCAGGAGCAAACGGACTGACCGTTTCACCGACGGGCTGTTGTCGATGACCTGGCGACGTCTCGGACTGATCCTGTGTCTCGTTGCACTGGGCATGAGCGAGATCCTCGTCTGGGCCCTGCCCCTGCCGGCTCGTCTTGGTGTTGGCGACTCCCCAGTGCTCGTCTACCGAGACGGTAGCATCGCTCACGTTTTACTGGCCCCGGATGAACGCTGGCGAATCCGCCGAACGCTGGATGAGGTGGACCCCAATTATCTGCAGGCCTTGCTTCGGTTTGAGGACAAAAGATTCCGCTACCACCTCGGGGTGGATCCAATCGCAGTCCTGCGGGCATCCCTAAGCAACATCACGGCCGGGAAAGTGGTCAGTGGCGGGAGCACGATCACCATGCAATTGGTGCGGGTGGTGGAGCCAAGACCACGGCGAATCGGTTCTAAAATCATCGAGAGTTTTCGTGCGTATCAGATCGAGCGCCAGCTGACAAAGGACGAGATTCTGGAGGCCTATATCCGCTTTCTTCCCTTTGGCGGGAATCTCGAGGGGATCGAAGCGGCGAGTCGGGGGCTCTTTGGTCACGGTGCGGATGCTTTGGCGCCCGATGAAATCGCCCTCCTCCTCGCGATTCCCCAGCGTCCATCGGCTTTGCGACCGGGCCAGGCCACTGCGGAGCGGCTGCGAGAGGCCCGGGATCGGGTGCTCGGCCGCTTACAGAGTTTGGGTCACTGGACGAGCGAGGCGACCGAGACAGCCCGAGCATTGCCGGTTCCTACCCGGCTGCGCCCCCTGCCTAGTGAATTGCCGAACACGGTGCGCTGGATACAGGCCAGACGCCCGGGCCAGGAACGCCTGATGACCACGCTCGATGCGGCCGTCCAAAGAACGGCCCGGGCCCATCTGGAACGGCGCCAGGAGATCTTGGTCAACCAGGGGATTCATAACGGTGCCGTCGTCGTCGCCGATCGAGCGAAAGGGGAAATCCTTGCCCTCGTCGGCAATCTCAATTTCTGGGACGAGCAGCATGGCGGCCAGATCGTTGCCTACGATGAGCCCCGGTCCGCCGGATCGACGCTCAAACCCCTGCTTTATGCCCAGGGCATTCAAGCCGGCAAACTACTGCCCGAGATGTTAATGCTCGATCTGCCCCGGGATTACGGCGGCTATCGTCCAGGCAACTACGATGGTGTCTTTAATGGCCTGGTATCGGCCGCTGAAGCCTTGGCGCAGAGTCGAAACTTGCCCTTTATCGATCTTCTCTCTGAGATCGGTGTCGAGGGCTTCCTCGGGCTATTGGAGAGTGCGGGTGCCTTAGCTCGTCACCGACATCCGGATGGTCATGGTTTGAGTGCCGCTGTCGGTGCAGTGGAACTCAGCCCCCTCGAGGTCACGGGCCTCTACGCCATGCTCGCAGCTGGCGGTACTTATCGCCCTTTATCCTGGTGGCCGCGAGAAGAGCAGCCCCCGGAGCACAGGGTCCTCGCACAGGGGCCGGTTTGGCTCGCAGCCCAAAGTCTTGCTCGCTATGACCGGCCGGACAGCGGCCAGTTGTCATCCTTCGAACGTGTTCGACCCACTGTCCGTTGGAAGACTGGGACGAGTTATGGTTACCGCGACGCGTGGACCGTGGGATGGAGTCGGCGTTTCGTCGTCACGGTGTGGCTCGGTAATCTGGACAATAGGGGCAGCCGCCATTTGGTGGGCAGCACGGCCGCTTCACCGGTGTTCTTTGATCTGATCGAAGCCCTCGAATCGGGCCCCGTCATCAAAGACAAGCAGCCTCCGCCGACCGATCTGAGTCAGATCGAAGTTTGTGACTATTCGGGCCATGTGCCTGGACCGGCCTGCCTCCAGCGGAAGAAGGTATGGGCCTATACACAGGCGGTCCCGACCCGAACTTGTCCTTATCACGTCCATGTGGAGGTGGACGAAGAGACGGGGGAAGCATTGAACGCCAGTTGTCGTGCGGGACGCCGGTGGGTCAAAAAATCCCTGCTCCGTTGGCCCGCAAGTTTGCGGCGCTACCTCAACGATCGCTTCAGTTCGCTCCCCGAAGTCCCCGCGCTCGCAGCCCAATGTCAGGGGGGGGCGGACGCACCCGGCCTGCGGATTCTTTCGCCCACCGCGGAGCCGATCTTGTTGATCCCGGGGGTCCCCCTGGAGGTCCAAGAAATTCCGCTGCTTGCCGACGCACCCGATGGTCGCCCGGTGAGTTGGTTTGTCGACGGTGTGTTTCTGGGCACAGTAGGAGCGGCCCAGCCGATCTGGTGGCAGCCTAAACGGGGCGAGCATCGACTGTTGCTGCAAAATGCGGCCGGTCAAAAACGACGCTTGAAGTTGACGGTTCGCAGCTTTCAGTAAGCCTTTCGACCGAAGCCGTCTGGCGCCTCGCACCGGGACCGGGTAAGGTGCGAGACGTGAGGGGATCATGATGCAGCGTTTCTTTATTCTTTTGATCGCCGCGGGCACGTGGGTCGCCGCGGATCGGGCCGACGCTTGTGGCGGCCTTTTTTGCGGCAACACGCCTGTGGATCAAACGGCCGAACGGATTCTCTTCGAGGTGAACGGTGACAACACGACGAGCGCCGTCATCGAGATTCAGTATCAGGGCCGGGCAGAGGACTTCAGTTGGGTCATCCCTGTCCCCGCACTCTGGGGTGTCTGTGCCACGGCTGATGGCGAAGCACATCGGGACAACGAAACCGGTCATCCTACTCGCTGTCAGGTGGGCGAAGAGGAATCCCCGTGCTCTGGCGGCGTCCTGCCCGAGGGCTTGACTTGCCAAGCGCTGGAGGTGGTACCTCCAAGCGTGGTCCGCGCCCTCGATCTGATGACCAACCCGGTCATTATTCCCCCGCCGACAACCTGCTCTGATCGCGGCGGTCGCGGAGGGGTCATGTTTGCGGACGCAACGGTGGCTGCTCCAGAGTCGAATGATGCTGGTGGGGTTCAAGTCACCGAGCTGCCCTCTGTCGGGCCGTTCGCTCCGATTTTGGTCAGCGGCGATGATGCTCAGGAACTGGTCGATTGGCTTGAGGAAAATGAATACGCCATCACCCAGGAGATGGTTCCCTTGGTCGCCGATTACGTCGCCCGCGAGTATCAGTTCCTGGCGATGAAGTTGGAGCCTGGCGCCGATGTGTCGGATATCCAACCGATCAAGATGACGTGTCCCGGCGATACCCCCTCCATCCCGCTGGTGCTCACCGGGGTGGCAGCCGAACCCGAAATGGGGGTCAAGGTCTTCATCATGGGCGACAACCGCTACCAGGCAGGGGAGGATTGGTCGAATGTCGAAATCGACGTCAATATGGTCAATTTTAACCCGATCGATGGGAGCCATAACTACTTTGGTTTGGTCAGCTGGGAGTTGGACAAGGCCGGTGGGCGGGGATTCATCACTCAGTTCGCGGGGCCAACGGGCCAGGGGCCCCTCGCGAACGTCCCCCCGATGGGTCGTATCGAAGATGCCGAGGAAACGGCTGCATATCTTCGCACGCTCTTCGAGCGCTACGGCTACATGAGTCGTCTTTACTCCCGCGTCAGTGGCTGGGAGATGCTGAGCGATCCGGTCTTTGTGAGTCTCGACGGTGGGGATGTCCCTCGCCAGTTGGATCTGTCGGACCGGGAGCCGATCGAGGTCTGTGGTGACAACAACTTCCGGGTGGCCTGCGGGCGTTTCTACTGCGGTGAGGGGGCCCGTTGCGGCATCACGCGCGAAGGCGGTGAAGGCTGTGTTTGTCCCGAGGGGACGGTGGCCCGAGTGGTCTCGGGGCCCCAGGGCGTGGGCCGGAATAACCCCCGTGCCACGGTTTATTGTGCCAACGAGAACTTTGACATGCTTGCGAGCATGGCTCCAGACATCGATACGCCGGGCAATCCCTGTCAGGCGATCGACTGCGGCGCCGGCACGTGCAAGATCATCGGCGGGGCGGCCACTTGTGCCTGTGATGATCACCAAGTTGCGGTTCTGAGCGAGCCGAATAACCGGGCCAGTCTCACCTGCGTGGAAGCCTTCAAAACCTTCGAACCCACCCAATTGCTCTGGCCTGTTTCTGCAGGCGGTGCGGGCTGTGGCTGCGGTGCGAGTGCGCCCCTCGAAACGGCCGGTCTCCTGGCGTTCCTCGCCGGATTCATGGTGTTGCGCCGTCGCCGTCGCCGTCAGCCCCAAAGGCTACGGAACGACCGCTAGGGGTCGCAGCGGGCGAACTCGATGGGGCAAAGCGCCCGACAGGCGAGGGGGTCTGGGCCGCAGGCAATTCGACAGTTATCGAGGGCTTCGAGGTTGGTTCGAGCGAGGGCTCGAGCTTGGCCTCTGCAGTCCTCTTGGCAGGGCCCTGATCCTCCGCATTCTTCGAGGCAGATGATCAACTCAGCGCAGGTCATGCGACTCGCTTCCGAGCCCGAGTAGCAGCGACTCAACTCGTCTTCACACTGGGCCCGTCGGCAGGCTTCATCGATACATGCCGCCGCCTCGCTGCATGCATTGATCTCGGCGATCGTCTGCCGGATACTCTGGTGGGCAAGGCTGAGGCATTCGCTCTGGCAGTCCAACTCGTCTCCACAGCCTCGCAGGCAGTTGCGCAGCGTCGAGCAGTTCGGTCGTTCGTCGGGGTGGATGTTCTCTTGGCAGTCAAGCCACTCCTCGGTGCAGTGCTCCTGAATACAATCCGGGTCGCGACAATCGTTATTTGCCGCGCAGACCGAGATCCGACTGTAGATCTCCTGGGTTCGGTCATCGGCCCTTTGCAGGCACTTGGGGCCACATCGGCTACCACTGCAGGTGGCCATACAGCGGGTCAGTTCTGCGCAATCGAGCGGAATGCCACCGGGATTGAGGGGGTCATCCGACTCTGGACCGGCATCGGCCGGGGCTTCCGAGTCGGGCGCTATGCCGTCACCGGCGTCGGCCTCTTGATCAAACATCAGGCCAGGAATGGCCGGCCCATCACAGGCGATGAGGGCAGCGAAGCAGAGGCAGATCAAGCCGGAACTGGACTTCATGAGGTGAGAATACACCGAGCGGGCCGCTGCCAGCAAGCAGCCGGTGCGCCGGGCCTAAGGGGGGCTCATATGACGTTGCGTTTCTCAGGCTGGCGCCCGCATGTTAGGTGGTCGCAGCAAGGAGCCTGACGTGAGCGATTCTCGAGTGCCCCCGGTGAACAAGGTTCGATTCGTAACGGCCGCCAGCCTCTTTGACGGTCACGACGCAGCGATCAACATCATGCGACGTATTCTCCAAGCCCAGGGTGCTGAAGTGATCCATCTAGGTCACAACCGAAGCGTCGCCGAGGTGGTGGATGCCGCGGTGAGCGAGGATGCCCAGGGGATCGGTCTCTCCAGTTATCAGGGGGGCCACGTCGAGTATTTCAAGTACATGGTTGAGCGGCTCAAGCAGGCCGGGCGCGCCGACATCAAAATCTTTGGCGGCGGGGGTGGCGTGATCGTTCCCGCCGAGATCGCAGACCTGCATGAGGCCGGTGTCGCTCGCATCTTCAGCCCGGATGATGGGCGGGCCTTGGGCCTTGAGGGCATGATCGGTCAGATGATCGCAGCCTGTGATTGGAACCCTGGCGATCAGGGAAGCGAGGCCATCGCCTCCCTGCGCAAGCATGTTGCGGGGGAAGGGACGCTGTCGATGGCCGCCCTCGGGCGCTTGTTAACCCTGGTCGAGTCGGACGGTCCCCAGCGGCAGGAGGTCCTGGACTGCCTGCCGGAGAAAGCAACTGACCCCGTGGTCCCCGTTGTTGGTTTTACCGGGACGGGGGGCTCCGGGAAGTCCAGTTTGGTAGATGAGATCTGTCGGCGGTTCATGACCCAGTTTCCCGACCGGCGAGTGGCTGTGATCAGCGTTGACCCCAGTCGTCGCCGGACGGGTGGGGCTTTGCTGGGCGACCGGATTCGGATGAACAGCCTCAGCCTCGTCGCCGGCGAGACCGCACCGGCGGTCTTCATGCGTAGTCAGGCGACCCGACAAGCCCACCGGGCCACCAGCCAAGGTCTCCAGGCCGCGATTCGGCTTCTGTAGCACAGTGGCTTTGACTTGGTCTTGGTGGAGACCGCTGGGATTGGTCAAAGCGACAGTGCGATCGTGGATCTCGTGGATTTGCCCGTGTATGTCATGACGCCCGAGTATGGGGCGGCCAGCCAACTCGAGAAGATCGACATGCTCGATTTTGCCGACTTGGTGGTCCTGAATAAGTTCGAAAAACGCGGTGCGCTCGATGCCTTGCAGGCCATCAAGAAGCAGGTGCAAAGAAACCGGCAACGCTTCGACGCAGACCCGGCCGAGATGCCGGTCTATCCCTGCATCGCGAGTCAGTTTGCGGACCGGGGCGTCGATACCTTCTTTCAGGCCTTGATCCAGCGGGTTCACGGACAGTTCAGCCTGCCATGGCTGGAGATGGAAGGACCGTCCCGCAACGTCCTCCCCGAGCGCCACGCACTCCTCCCGGGAGACCGGGGGCGCTACCTTGCGGAGATCGCCAAGACCGTTCGGGGCTACCGGCAATGGGCCGAGGCCCAGTCCGAACTTGCGGGCTCCATTCAGCATTTGGAGGAGGCCGCTCGATTGGCGCCGGAGAGTGCAGACCATTTGCAGGAGGCTTTGGACACAAGAAGAGCCCAGTTGGATCCCGATTTGGACCAGGCGCTGGCGGCGTGGCCACAGGTTCAGACCCGATACGGGGGTGACGAGCTGGTCAGTGAGATTCGGGGCCGGGAACTTCGGCAACCGCTGCGCCGAGAAACGCTCTCAGGAACGTCGATTCCTCGGGTGGTGTTGCCAGATCTCGAATCCCACCGCGAACTGGGACGCTTTTTGTTGAAAGAGAACCTGCCGGGGCGCTTCCCGTTTACCCACGGCGTCTTTGAATTGAAGCGGGAGGGGGAGGACCCCACTCGCATGTTCGCGGGGGAAGGCACGCCGGAGCGCACGAATCGTCGCTTTCACTATGTCAGCGCTGGCCTGCCAGCGGCGCGCCTCTCCACGGCTTTTGATTCGGTGACGCTGTATGGTGAAGATCCCGGTCACCGCCCGGATATTTACGGCAAGATCGGCAACTCGGGGGTGAGCGTCTGCACCCTCGACGATGCCAAGAAACTGTACTCGGGCTTTGATCTTTGTTCCCCGTCCACGTCGGTCTCCATGACGATCAACGGTCCGGCGCCGATGGTTTTGGCTTTCTTCTTTAATGCGGCCATCGACCAGCAGGTAGAGCGCTACTTGGAAGAGACCGGTGGACTTGAGGAGGCGAAGGCCTCGATTGCGGCCGCCTGGGCGGCCAAGGGGCTACCGGTGCCCACGTATCGGGGCGAGGATCAGCCCGAAGGAGCACGACGCCTGGGCTTAGAACTGCTTGGCGGCGATAGTCGTGCTCTCGTCGGCGACGAGGTCTATGAGCGAATTCGCTCGGAAACGCTCACCAAAGTTCGCGGCACGGTCCAGGCCGACATCCTCAAAGAGGATCAGGCGCAAAACACGTGTATCTTCTCCACCGAGTTTGCGCTGCGGGTCATGGGGGACATGCAGGCGGCCTTCGTCGACTGGAATGTGCGTAACTTCTATTCGGTGAGCATCAGCGGTTATCACATCGCCGAGGCCGGCGCGAATCCCATCAGTCAGTTGGCTTTCATGCTGGCCAACGGCTTCACCTTTGTTGAATACTACAAGGCCCGCGGCATGGCGGTGGACGACTTCGCCCCCAATTTGAGCTTCTTCTTCTCCAACGGTGTGGATGCGGAATATGCGGTCATTGGTCGAGTGGCTCGACGTATTTGGGCCACCGCAATGAAGCGGCTGTATGGTGCCGGTGAGCGCAGTCAGAAGCTCAAATACCACATTCAGACCAGCGGTCGCTCCCTGCATGCCCAAGAGATCGACTTCAATGACATCCGGACGACCTTACAGGCCCTCTATGCCATCAACGACAACTGCAATTCCTTGCACACCAATGCCTTTGACGAAGCGATCACGACGCCGACCGAAGCGAGCGTGCGAAGGGCCCTTGCGATCCAGCTCATCATCAACCGGGAATTGGGTCTCTCGAAAAACGAAAATCCGACCGAGGGGAGTTATTTCCTCGAATGGCTGACAGACGTGGTGGAAGAGGCGGTGCTCCAAGAGTTCGAGCGCCTGGATGAGCGCGGCGGTGTTTTGGGGGCGATGGAGACCATGTACCAACGCTCCAAGATCCAGGAGGAAAGCCTCTACTACGAACACCGAAAGATGACCGGTGATCTACCGATCATCGGCGTCAACACCTTCCTCGCGGAAGATCCAGAGGCCGCTGGGACACCGGCCGAGGTGGAGTTGATCCGTTCGACGGAGGCCGAAAAGCAGCAACAGATCGAAAATCAGCAAGCCTGGACCCAGTACCATGGTGCTGAGGCTTCAGCTGCGCTGGAGCGATTGGAGCGTTGCGCGGCGCAAGGAGAGAACGTCTTTGTGGAGTTGATGGAGACGGCGAGGGTGGCCAGTCTTGGGCAGATGAGCCGGTCACTGTACCGGGTCGGTGGTAGCTATCGGCGGAGCATGTAAGCCCTTAGTCTCGCAGGGAAGGCAATCCGTCGAGTAAGGCGTCGAGGTCGTCATCGTCGAGGCTGCCCACCGCGGCATCCACTTGAGCATCCAGTTCGCTCCGAGGTGCCAGGAGGTCGCCGGAGGGTGCGGTGAAGTCTGTCTCCGCTTCGGCCGGCATAATGGGTTCTTCCGTCGCCTCGACCGGGGGGAGCTCGGGGGCCGGCAACTCGCCTTGATCCTCGACAACGGGCTCGGCGAGGGCCGGTTCGATGCCTGGATCTGTCGCCGCCATGGGAATCTCTTCGCCAATGGGGTGTTGGGGGGGCAGCGTCGGTTCAACCGCTTGGGGTGGTTGGCTGTCTCGTAGCCGGGCCCGTAGTTCTTTGCGGTCGATGCTATCGAATCGAATCAGACGCTCGCCGATCAGCAGGGATTGCCCTTGGTTCAGGGTGCGCCCCTGCTCGACCTGTAGGTAGGTCCCATTTCTCGAGCCGAGGTCTTCGACGGTGACTTCGCCCTCTTCGTCCCGCCGTAGCACAAAGTGTTGGCCACTCAAGGTGGCGGCCTTGCCGATGACCATGTCCCCTTCGGTGCGTCCAACGGTGAACGTGTCGCCCGCGATGAGCCGGGCCGTGGTCACCTTGCCATGATGGCCATAACGTAAAAGTCGACCCCAGGGCTGATGGTAGGGACCGAATTGGGGCAGGGGACCAGAGAGCAGTGGTGATCGACCCACAGCAGTCAGCTTTTGAAAGCGAAGCCATTGGCCGCCGGCCCGGATGACCATATTGTGGCGAATGGGTGAAGCCTCCTCTACAGGGCGGAAGATACCATTCATCGTTCCCAGGTCTTCAACCCGCAGGATGCCACCTTCGACTCGCAGGCGAGCGTGCTGGAGGCTAATCGTGGGGTCATCGGCGATTTGCAGGTCGGCGGCGGCGCTTCGACCGAGGATGGCCGTGGCCCGCTGCAGCGGCAAGGTGTCTTCGATTTCGCCGGCGGCCGAGAGCAGCCTCAGCCCCCAATAGTGTTCATCTTCCAGGCTAAGTTTTGCACCGCACTGACCGCAGAAGAGGTGGTCGGGGGGCATTTCCGTCAGGCAGGAGGGGCAAGCTTGGTTTTCAGCCATCGCTGTGCTCCAGTCGATAGATGCCCGTGCCAATCCAGACCAGCGAACCGACAGGGATCCAGCGGCCAGCAGGGGCTTTGATCCACGTGCCATTACCACTGGCTTCCGGTTGGACCCACAGGGCCGTTCCTTTGGGCGACAAATGCATTTCGATGCCGTGGCAATAGGGATCGCCCAAATTGATATCCGCGCCTTCACCGCCCACTGAGAGCTGTCCGCCTAGGGGGACCAGGTCACCGACGCAACTGCTGGACAAGAGCCGATGGAGGTACCAGGGGGCGGCCTTCAGTCTGGGGGCGGCCGGTTTGACTTCTCGGTCGCTGATTCGGTCGTCGTGTCGATCGGGGAAGACCCCCAGAGGCCGCCGGCTGAAGCGCAGCAGTTGTTGGCCGACTCGAACGGTCTGGTCTTCGTTGACTTGGACGGGCTGCTCACAGGGGAGGTGGAGCCCAAAGCCATCGAAGGGTTCCACGGTCACACCACCGGTTTGGGACGACAACTGCACCAGACTGTGTCTCGGGTCGGCGATGCGCAAACCATGGTCCGCTTCGCCCAAGTGAAACCGCCCCCGAGGCAGTGGTAGGCACCGACCTGCGAAGCCCCGATTGCCCCGGACGAGGGTGAGCCGTAGGGGCGTCATCTGTTGGACGGTGATGACGAGCGGGCCGCCACAGTCCCGACAGACCGTTTCGGCGGCGCGGGTGGCCGCACCGCAAGAGGGACAAGTATCAAAGAGGCTGCGATCTTCGACACCGAGAAAAACCGGAGCTAAATCCACGTCTTCGTTGGCGTCGCTATAGGTTTCGGTGGGGGCCCGTTCGTCGATCGTTTGCGCTAAATCAGTCAGCGCAGCCTGAAGACGGTTGACGGGGGCCGACTCCGGGTTGCAACTGGGTCGCGTGCAGTAACCAAGGGGCATCGGAGCACCGCATTGTTCACAACGAAGCATTCGAACTCCAAGACCCTAGGGAAGGAAACGGCCCTGATCCCGTTAACCTTTAGTCTTTTAATATCACCGAAATTGCAGGCCTGCCGCAAGCGGGCTATATGACGAAAGCCAGATAACTCGAGGTCGGTACATGCCCGAGATTCCTGAGGCCGGAGCCCTTACCCGAGGACGGGTAGAGAGTCTGGTCCGACGATTGTTACGAAGTGGCGAAAGCCTAAGCCTTCGACTCGCTTATGGCGAGGACGAGGGCGAGATTTTTATTGCCGGAGGCAAGATCACGGCCGCCGTCGCTGGTCGACTTGATGGCGAGCAGGCGCTCACCCGCCTGTGGAGCCTTGAGTCGGGCAGCTTCGAGTTGAAGCGCGGTGAGGTCGCCGAGACGGTCCAGTTTGAGCAAAGCACGGCGAAGCTGCTGCTGGCTGCAGATCGGCATCAGGCCCGTTGGGATCGTTATGTCGATCGTTTGGGGGACCTCGATCGGGTCTTTACGGCCCCAGCCGATGCGGCCGAAGCCAGTGGGCTACCGGCGCCATTGCAACCCTTTCTCGCATATTTTAATGGTGAAGCCTCGATCGCAGAGGTGATTTACGGCAGCGAGCTCGATGACCTGATGGCCCTCCGTCTGGTCAGCAAGCTGGTCGAACAGGATGTCCTCAACGAAGTCCTTCCGGAGGTCGAGCCCCTACGGGATATGGGCGCAGAAAAGGCCGCTGCTGAGGCTTGGCTCGAAGGGCATTCAGGGGTTTTTCAGAACCCTTTTGCGAAACAGGAGCAAGAGGAAGCCGTCGGTGACACCTATGGTGACTTCACCGAGCCCCCCGAGAAATCGAGGCTAGAGGAGGCCCCTGAGCCAGAACCCGAGCCAGAACCTGAGCCTGAGCCAGAACCAGAGCCGGAACCCGAGCCTGAGCCCGAGCCTGAGCCAGAACCTGAGCCAGAACCTGAGCCAGAACCTGAGCCAGAACCTGAGCCTGAGCCTGAGCCTGAGCCTGAGCCTGAGCCTGAGCCTGAGCCTGAGCCTGAGCCTGAGCCTGAACAACAACCTGA
>PBND01000084.1 GCA_002722845.1 Myxococcales bacterium
CGGGACCATGGGTAGGTCTTCTTCGCTGGCGTCGACGCCTCCATCGGCTTCCTCTGGTGGTGGCGGTGGGACCATGGGTAGGTCTTCTTCGCTAGCGCCGACATCTCCATCGGCTCCCTCCGGCGGCGGTGGCGGTGGGACCATGGGTAGGTCTTCTTCGCTAGCGCCGACATCTCCATCGGCTCCCTCTGGTGGTGGTGGTGGTGGGACCATGGGTAGATCACCATCGCCGGCGTCGGCGCCTCCATCGCCACTCACTGGTGGCGGTGGTGGCGGTGGGACCGATGGAACCAAGCCCTCCAGTCCGGGGGCCGCTCGGTCGCCCGATGCCTCACTCGACTGAGCCTCGGCCTCGGCTTGCTCCCGCTCCTCCCGCTCCCGTTCTTGGATGCGCTCAAGCAAAGAGGAGTCGAACATCGTTCGCTCCTGATCGTTGCGGCGCTCCTCGTCGCTCATCGGTTGCCCTCGCAGACGGCCTGTAGTCCTGCCTGAGTCTGAGCGTACCGCCAATCGAGCTTATCAGGAAATCTCATGGCCAGTTGATTCAGGATGAGGCAGGCGCGGTCGATGTTCCCAAAGCGCATCTCCTTCAAAGCAGCCATGAATTCCTGGCGAAAGCGCACGGTCAGTTCTCGATCGGTGGCTGCAAAACGCTCGCTCGCCCGCAGAAAAATTTGGGGGCGGGGATCTTCCCGGTAGACGAGGAGAGCAGCGTCTCGAAAAGCCTTCGCCGCGGCGTGGAGGTTCTCTGGGTGGACCTTGCGGGTACGGTAACGACTCTCGCCAAGGGTCATGAGTTCTCTGGCTTTTGCTGGGTCGGCGGTAGGCGGTGCGACGTGGACACGTAAGTGAATGTTTCGAACACCCCACGTCGTCTTCGATTCGTTGAGGCGCCGCTGTTCTTCCGCCGTGAGTTGGTTGCTGCCCGACCTCGCTCCCCGGGCCATCTGTCGATGGGCCAGTACAAGGCGGTTGGAATCAGGAATCAGATCATCGGCCGGAAGAAGGATTGAATACCCGGCATTGAGCCAGCTCTTGATCGCCACGGGTGCGAAGCCGAGACTCTTGTCATTGAGGAGGACTTCAAGTTCCCGAGTTGAATCGATAGAGCCGACATCGAAGGTCAGCATGGCCAGGCCATCGGGCGCATCAAAGACGAGTTCGATTTGGCCGCAACTGTGTTTGAAGTCGGGGGGCCCTTCCAGGCAGGTGCCGATGACCTCATGATCCACGCTACCGTAGCCATAGGAGGCGGTGATGGCCTTGTTCGCTTTGAGCGCCACCTTGACGCCCTTGTGGGCGATTGGGGTTTCTCCCTGGCGCACGATGTAGGCTGCGAAGAGAAGCAGGCAGGTAAACGCGAGCAGGGCGGAAATGATCCGTAGCCGTTTGACCCGTGGCGGCAAGCCCGGTTTCACCCATTTGCCGCTGGCCCGATAGCTAGGGTGGGGGATGGGAACCGGTGGGAGTGACTGCTCGGTACCGGGTCGGAGGAGGTGCCGGTAGTCCTCCAGTCGACCGAGTCGCTCACGGAGTGGCAGTTGATCCGCCGAAGTAATTTCCGACACCGCCAGGGTAAATTCGACATTGCCGGCGCTGATCCGAGCTCCGCCCTCGATCGGCTGGGTTTCCACCCGCTCACCATCGACGAAAGAGCCCTTCGTACTGCCCAGGTCACGGAGCCAGACGCGGCCTTCATGAACCAGCAACTCGAGATGATGACGGCTGACACCGTCATCGGGGATGATTTCGTCGCAGTCAGGGGCCCGACCCAGGACGATACGGTCCTTATCGTGGTGAACCACGTCACCACGGCGTTGACCTGAATGAAACGTTAGCGTGAACACGGTGTCGAGGTAGCCGACTTCGGATATTTTTGCATCTTTAGATGCATCGAACCGAGTGTGGCTTAGAGGCCCACGAAGAAAAGCCGGAAAACGATGGGGCCGAAGAGGATGAGAAAGACCGTTGGAAAGATGAAGAAGATGAGCGGGAAGAGCATTTTCACGGGCGCTTCGTTGGCTCGGCGCTCCGCATCCTGACTACGTCTTTGGCGCAGGCGCTCCGATTGCAGTCGGAGGACTCTACCCAGAGGCGTGCCCATACGGTCTGCCTGCACAAGGGTTCGGACCCACGAGCGGACGGCCGGGACTTGGACTCTTTCCGCCATTTCCATGAGGGCCTCGGAACGGGTCCGGCCTAGTCGAATCGACCGGAGCACCAATTGTAACTCGTCGGAGAGTGGGCCACCCCTGCCTTTCTCCACCACCTTTTGTAGACCACCGACAAAGTCGAGGCCCGCCTCCACCGCAAGGGTCAGTAAATCTAATTCGTAGGGGAGATTCCGCATGATCCGCGTCTGGCGATTTTTAACCACCGAACGAAACCAGAGTTTAGCTGTCAACCAGCCGGCGATGCCGCCAACGATGAGGCCAAGGGGAAGAGCGAGGAATTCGCCGGCGATCACCAACAACAGACAAGCGAGGGCCGCAAAAGCGCCGCCGGTGACGAGTCGCCCTGCAACCAATGTCTCGGGCGTCATGCCGTCGGGAGAACCGGCAAGGACGATTTGTCTTTGCAGGTCTTCGTAGCTTGCAGGTTTGAGACGCCCAGCCAGGCCACGGGCCGTCACTCGCACCACCGCCGACCGAGCGGCGTGAATCTGATTACTCTCCTCGCTTTTACTGAGTTCCTCTTTGAGCTTGGGAACGACCCGCTCAAGGCTTGGTTTCGTCAGGAGGTAGACCAGCCCAAAGACGGAGAGGATCGAGAGCAAAAAGAGGAGATCGGACAGACTCATGGCTCAGTACTCGATGGCCACGATTCGACGGATCAAAAAGATGCCGCCGATCTCAAGAGCGATGATGCCGGCAACCAAGCCCCAACCGAAGGGGTGTGCCATCATGGGGCCCATAAGGTCGGGGCGCATCCAATTAAAGATCAAGCCCAGGATCAACGGCATACATGCGACCACCCAGCCCTGAAGTTTTCCCTGGGCCGTCAGAGCGCGAATCTTTCCTTCGATCCGGAACCGGGCCTCAGTCGTTCGAGCGATGGCCTCGAGCATTTCGGCCATGTTGCCGCCAAGGCCTTGGGCGACGGCAGTGGTGGTTGCGACCAAGTCCATATCTTCGCTGCCAGTTCGCTCAGCCGCGTTCGCAAGGGCGTCCGGAATTTCTCGGCCGACCCGCAGCTCCCTCACGACGATACGGAATTCGTTACTGAGGGGTGGGTCGCTCTCTTCAGCGACGCTTTCAATCGCCTGGGGAAAGGAGAGGCCGGCCCGAAAGGCAGCGCTCATCGCGTGCAGGGCATCAACCAACTGTTCGTTGAACAACTCCAGACGGCGCTGGGCCGCCTGCCGGATATAGAGTCCCGGCACGAAGAGGCCAACAACGCTGAGGATGACGCCGGCAGCGAGGCCTAGAATGAGTGTCCCCAGCACGCCGCACAAGAGGCCGCTGGCGACGTTGAGTAGGATGCGCTGAGAGGGGGTCAGAAAGAGGACCGCATCTTGTCGGCGGACACGGTCCTCAGTGTAACGCTCGCGCTGACGGCCCAGGGCCCGGCCCACCGCAAGGGCCGCGGCATATCCAAACACTGCGGTTGCGATCGCCGCAATGAGTGCCGCGATGCCCTCGATCATCGACTACGACCCTTGATCACTTGGGGGAGTCGGGTTCTAGGTTTCCGATTGCGTTGCAACTGGGCTGCCCGTTCTCCTGTCAATACGGTCTCAACGCTGGTTCGGGCCCGGTCTTCGAGGACATCTTGGTCATCGGGGTGGCGCAGGGTCACGTAGAGGTTGCCCATGGCCTGAGCTTGAACGGCCAACTCGGCCTCTTTGGCCTGCAACTCCAGGGTGATCGTGCCGTAGCGCCGACGTTCCTGATCAAGCATGCCGATGACGGCCCCGCCGAGAATGTCACCGGTCGCCAAGACCACCACATTCTCCAAGAGGGTCATGGTGGTCACCAAGCGGGTGCTCGGGTCGCGAAACGTGAGCAAGAGGTCGATGTGGTCATTGGGGCGCACCATCCGATTGACGGAGGAGTCTTGGCCTACCCGGAGACTGACGGCTCTGACGCCGGGGACCAGGCGTTTGGACAAGTTCTCTACTTGCCGTGTGCCTTGCAGCATATGGAAGTTGAGAATATCGCCCACTTTCATGGGGTACACGAGCTTGCCATCCACCACATTGGAGCGATGGCTTGCTGGTACGATTGAGTCGGTGACGAACTGCTCTGGGATACCCTGGACCTCCAGCATGTCTGAATCGAGCACAGTGCCCGAGGGGAGGTCTCGACTGGCGACCAAAACCGCTTTGGGTTTCCAGCCCGCGCTGATCTCTGCCTGCTTGCGCTTGAGCGAGCCCCAGGCCAGCGCCCCGGCCAGCGCAGCCAAGACACCGGCGAAGATATAGATGCGACTCGAACTGGACCCTCCGGTCTCACTGCGGTTTTCGTCGCGCCCTTGTTCGTAGTTGCTCACATTCACCTCCAGGTGATCGACCTATTGGAGCCAGTCCTCGCGGAGTAGCCATTGGACACCACAAACACCACAGGTCCAGCACTCGCTGACATGCCCCGGTGTTCGTTGTTGACTCCAACCCTCGATGTCCAAGGGGCTCCCGCAATTCGGACAGTCCACCTCAGGCACCGCGCGCGGGAGCCCCGAGAAATAGTCTCGGAGAACCGAGCGAAGTGTTGCGGCCGTTTGGGGTAAGAATTTCATAGCGCTAGCTTGGAGCCAGCCCCGAAGGGGCGCAAAAAACACGATGTGTCGCTTCGGGACTTGTAGAGGAGAGGCCCGTTGGGCAAGTTACGCCTGCCATGAGTCATAAAGCGATGATCATCTCTGCCGACCGAGCCTTTTATGAGGCCCTCGCTGCGGTGATTAAACAGGAGGGGTGGACGGCGGACCGCATGGATCCGGCCGAGGAGGACGACGAACTCGCCGCCCCTTATGACCTGTTGATCTTTGCCCCCAAAGGGGATGACGTCGGTCAGTTAGTTCAGTTTTCGTGTGCGGATAGCTTTCGCGACAAACCTCTGCTTTGGGTGGCCAACAGCGCGCCCCCCGGCATGGGCGCCGGCCTGACCCGGATTACCCGGCTTGAGGTCTTGAACCGTTTGCCGACGATGCTCTCCCGTGCCGCGTTGGGGGTGTCTCTCCAGCCGAAGTCTGAGAACCAGGCGCCGTCCGTGGCGGTCAAAGAGGACAGTGCTGGGGCCAAGCGGGAACTGAAAGTGCCCAGCAACCTGACGGCCGACATGATCGATATGCGGCCGGCCTCCGTCGCAGCAGCGGCGGCCGAAGCAGCAGTGGATTCCAGCCCTGTTGTCGCCGCTGTTGCAGAGACTCCGTCTGAGCCAGAACCCGAGTTGGTCGAAGCATCATCCCAGCTGGATGAACCCCTCTCCGAGCCTGAGGCATCGAGCGATGAGGCTGGTGATGTGGATTGGGACAACTTGATCCCCGATGCAGAGACACCGGTTCCACAGGGTGAGGAAGCAGCGGAGGCCAGTCGGGAGGCGATGTTCGGCGCACCAGTCGACGGGGAACCCGAGCCTGCCCCCGAGCCGGAGCCAGCCCCTGTGGCCAACGAATTCACTCCGGAGCCGGTGGCAGCGGGCTCCATACCGCCGGGCTCGGAAGCGGCCGCTCGAATGGCCGTTGCTGAAGCCAAAGTCGCTGTGGTCGAGGCCAAAGCTGAGGTGGCCCAGGCCGAGGCCCGCTTGATGATGGCCGAGGCCGCGTTGATGAAGGCTGAAGCGTATCTGGCGGCCTTTGAGTAGTTAGGAGCGCGCCGGTTGACGGTCCGGAGACTCAAAATGTGGGGCCGGCATCGATGATGAGATCTGCGCCAACCGGGCTGGTCACTCTCGTGTTTACCGACGTTCAAGCGTCCACGGTCTTATGGGATCGGGCGCCCCGGGCCATGAAGCGTGCCCTCTTGCTTCACGACCAAGTCATGCGGGCGGGGATCGAGCGATTCAAAGGCTATGAAGTCAAAACGGAGGGCGATGCCTTTATGGTGGCCTTCCAAGACCCACTGGATGCGCTTCGGTGGTGTCTTGAGACCCAAGAGGCCCTGCACGAAACCGATTGGCCTGCGGAACTGGAGACGGAGGCGGCCGTGGCTGCCCTCTACGGGGCGACAAAGGCCGAGGGCTTCCGAGGGCTTCGGGTCCGGATGGGCATCCATCGAGGACAGCCGGAGTGTCGGGAAAATTCCCGCGGCGACATGGACTACTTCGGCAGCGACGTGAATCGAGCTGCTCGACTCTGCGACGCAGGCCATGGCGGCCAGGTCCTTCTCAGTGCATCGACATGGGCAGCGGTGGCTGATGCGGGAATCGGTCGTTCCCTCGATTTGGGTGAGCACATCCTCCGGGGTTTCCATGGGGCAGAACCCATCGTCCAAGTGCTTCCTGAAGCCTTATCGATCCGGGAATTTCCGCCATTGCGTGGCGTTGAAGAGGCGATGCCCGAATGGCCCGACTCGTCGGCGAAAGAAAGAGAGGGTGGGGCCGGTGAAGAGGAGGCATCGTGGGCTGAGGCGCCTCTAGCTGCCGGACCGCAATCGGCTCGTCTTGCGGTCTATTGTGGTGATCAGTTTCCAATCGAGGCGATCCGGCGCCTCGCTGTGAAGCACGACCTTCAACTGGTGCGTTTGATGGCCCTCGACTCGGTTCAGGCCGAGGATGTGCTGGTGGTGGACGGCAGTCAGGATGCGCAGGCAACGCTGAGCGCGCTCCGGGACCTCGATCCCGTCTGGCGCCATTGCTATTGGGTCAGTTTTCACGAGCCATCACCTCCCCTTGTCGGTGTCGAACGACTCTCGCCACTGGATGTGGCCGTCAGTCTTGAAGAAGAACTCTTTGGCACCGAGCCAGAACCCCTTGTGACGCTGGAAGAGCCCGCAGAAGATCCGCCATGGCTTGACGAGCATCGGCCGGCCCCAGAGGGCTTTCGTTTCAATTTAAGTGCCTTTGCAGTTGCTGCCATTTTAGCTGCGCTTCCTGCCTTTTGTGTCATGACCGTCGAGTCACCCCTCGACGTGGAGTTACCAGCGATTGTCGACGATGGAGCGAGGGAGGATGGGACCTCGATGAACGGAGCTCGGGGAGCCGCAAGGGGGAAGGCCAGGCCGAGCGATCGAGCAAAGATCGATAACAAGTTGAAGCAAGCCAAGGGGAGAAAGGGGCGAGGGCAGCCCGGCAAGGAGGCTCAAGCGGGTGTGGCGCCGCAAGATCAGTCAGGGGCAACGAAACGCCCCCCCGTCATCTTGTTCAAGACGAGTTACTGCCCGGCCTGTCGGGCGGTCGCTTGTCTATTCGACCGGCAGGGTATTCCCTACAGCCCATTAGATCTCGACGAGGATGAAGGGGCCCAGGCGGCATTTCCCAAGGCGCTGGTCGAGCCCGGTGGCACCATCACGGTGCCCGTCGTCAAGATCGGCGAACGGCTGATTCAAGGCTACAAGCGCACTGAGATTCTCCGGACCCTCAGTCGGGCGGGCTATCCGATCCGGGATTTGGGATCAGGGCAGGGTGAGGTCAGCAGGAATAGCGCCTGCAAGGGCATCAAGATGAAGGAGCTCGAGAACTGGAAACGGCCCAAGTATTCAGTCCTCAATGCCACACCAACCCCCGCAGCAAAAAGGCGAGCAAAACAGCCGATGCCCTTTGATACGAGTCCGATGTCTGCCTGTTTGGACAAACTAGGGAAACGGGGAAAGAAAGGTCTCAAAAGGGCTAAAAAGCTCTCGGTCACTCTGCGTTTAGGCATCATGGGCGACGGTCGAATCGTCGCTGTCTCGGTGAAGAAAATGGCCTTTGGGCGCCGGGGTTATAAGCGTCGGAAAGTGGCCAGTTGTATCGAGGGGGCCGTGGTCGGTCAGACCTTCCCCCTCCGCCCCGAGCGTGAGCCCGAGTTCGTAACGAAAACCTATCGCATCCCCTAATGACCGGGGCTTGTTCCCCAAACCGAAGAGAGCGAAGCTTCCGTCGTGCTGTTTTCTACCTTTGATTACACCTTGTTCCTGCCGGCGGCGCTGCTGGTTTATTGGCTGGTCCGTAGTCGAGGGCGCGATGGTCTCACCACCTTACTGGGCCTCAGCCTGCTTTGTTATGGCCTGTGGAACCCCTTAGAGGTCCCCCTCCTCGTAGCCGTGGTCGTGACGGCGTTTTATGGTGGGAACTGGATCCAAAAAGGGCAGGGAGCGGGCCGAACACGGCGAATGTGGCTGCTCATTTTATTGCTGTTCGCGCCCCTCGCTTACTACAAATATGGCACCTTCATTTTGGAGAACCTGGCCGGTTTGATCGGCCTTGTCGGACTCGACTGGGGATCGATTGCCACGGGCGAGGCTGAGTCCGAGAGCGTGCGCCTCCCGATCGGGATCTCCTTCTTCACCTTCCAGGCGGTCGCCTACGTGGTGGATGTGGCCAAAGGCATGGAGGTTGAGCGGAGCTTTAAACGCTTTGCTTTGTTCCTGTCTTTCTTCCCCCAACTGGTCGCGGGCCCCATCGTCCGGGCTCAGGAGCTCTTACCCCAACTGAAGGTGCCCAAGCTGCTGCGCCGAGATGACGTCTCTGAGGGGCTCTATCGGATCGCAGTCGGCTTCATCAAAAAGCTGCTGATCGCAGACATTCTTGGCGCCCAAATGGTAGATAGCGCCTTTGTGGATCCATCCGCATTCAGTTCCTTGGAACTGATGATCGCACTCTACGCCTATACCTTGCAGATCTACTGCGATTTCAGTGGCTACACCGATATTGCCATCGGTAGCGGGCTCTTGTTTGGCATCAAGTTGCCGGAAAATTTCCGTCGACCCTATAAGGCCACCAGCGTCGCTGGCTTCTGGCGTCGCTGGCACATCACGCTGTCGTTATGGTTACGTCACTACGTCTACTTTCCCCTGGGGGGCTCCCAGCGCCACACCCTGGTGGTGTACCGCAACATCTTCCTCACGCTGATCGGGATTGGCCTCTGGCATGGAGCCGATTGGGCCTTTGTTCTCTACGGGGTACTCCACGGCGCAGCGGTTTGCGTGAACCGCTTCTTAAAAAGACGGGGTGGTCCCGACCCAGACGATCCGCTGCCCAACGCATGGGCCTGGTTTTGGCGCTTCTTCCTCACGTTCCATTTCGTCGTCTTGGCCCGTATTCTGTTCCGGGCTGGTGAGTTGGATTTGGCCTGGCGCTTTTGGGACTCGCTCACAAACCTGACAATCACGCCGCCTCGCTATAGAATGACCCCATGGCTTGTGATGCTCATCGGCTACGCCGTTCATTTCTCCCCGGACCGGCTCTCCAGTGCGGTGCGGAATTACTTCGTTCGCAGCCCTTGGTGGCTGCAAGGCCTTGCATTGTTAGCGATTGGTGTGGCCTGTTCGCTGATGGGCACCGTCAAGGATCAAGGGTTTATCTACTTTGAGTTCTAATCCGCCACAGAGGGTCAGACCCCCCTTGTTGAAGACACGTCGGGTCGTCGTGGCCCGGGATGTGTTGCCTGGCGGTCTCGTGAATCTACGGCGGCCATCGACGCCATCCCTGCGTCTGGTTCCCGATGATTCTTTGCCACCTCAGTTGCCTATTGAGGAGGTCCTCGTCTTTCCGGAGCCGGCCGGTTCTTCCGAGCCGGCGCCCGCGGTCGTCCCAGCAGTTGTCGGGCCCGAGGTGGAGCCTCTGGAGCCAGCCCCCGTACAAGTCCAAGAAGCGGCTTCACAGCCACCGATGGTCGTCACGGAACCGCTCAGCGACGATGAACAGCACCGGCGGGCTTTATCCCATCTCACGAAGGTCGCAGCCTGCTTCCTGGTGGCCTGTGGACTCACCTACGTATCCGACCATTTCGAGGCCCAGCGACCCTGGGTCGAAGGGGAGCCGATCCCCGTGCTACGGAAGGTGCTCAGCGTCGAATGGAGCTGTGTGCTGCGGGGCTTAGAGGCTGGATGCGATCAGGTCCCTCCGGCTGAAGAGGCCACGCCCGAAGCCCGTCCTGGCGTGCTGTTGGCCGGCCTTGGGATCGCAGCGACGCCCTCGGCCCAATCGGGCCACTTGCCGGTCGTGAAGACCGTTGCGTTGGCGTCCCTGAAAAACAATATTGAGCAGGAGTTGTTCGACGAGCCGGTTTTTCGGCCCACACCGCTGCCGCGCCGCAAGATCGGTCAGCCTCGGCGGATCGAGTTGTTCAACAGCTACGCACTGGATCCATTCTTTGAACGTCTGCGCGTCGCAGAGTTGGACCATAGCCTTAGTCACGCCCGTGTCGCGTTCTTTGGTGACTCAACAAACTCGCTGGACGGTGTGACCTCCACGCTGCGGGACCGCCTTCAGAACCGCTTCGGTGATGGGGGGCCCGGTTTCATGGTGGTCGGTCACTTCAAGCAGCAAAATCGACGGGATCACCTACTTTATCGTCGCCGGGGGAGTTGGGAAAAGAGCCCAACCATTTGGAAGACGCCTGCCCCCGGAGGTCGTTACGGTCTCGGGGGTATCGTCTCTCGGAATAGCGGTCGGGCGAGTGTGGATTTTGCGCCTCGACTCATCGGTGACAAGCGGGATGGCGTGCATCGGCTCGAGCTCTATTATCAGGGCCAGCGTGGCGGCGGCACGATGCGCCTCGAGGTTGATGGCCAAGCCTTCGAGAAGATTAAGACCCATGCCCAAGGGCGGGTCGACCGGCGCGAGATCTACGATTTCGATGCACCTCGTTCCCACTTCCGCCTCCGCATGGGGCAACGGGACTCTGTCGCTCTCTACGGCGTGGTCATGGAGAAGCGCCAGTCGGGTGTCGTCTTGGACAACCTCTCCTTGGTGGGTGCCGAGTTTGGTAGTTTCAAAAAGCAGGAGCGCAATCACCTCGTCCGTCAGGTCAAGATGCGCGATCCCCATCTCCTGATCTTTAATCTCGCGGGCAACATGGTGGGGCGCTTGAATCCAGACTCAAGTGTCAGCCGCCGGTCCTGGAAAAAACGGGCGCTGCAAACCATTCAACGGATCAAGGCCGGTGCCCCCGAGGCAGCTTGCTTGGTCATCTCGCCTTTGGATCAGGGGGAGCGGCATCGCGGTCAGATCATCACCCGACCCAAGTTGCCGCCGGCCATCGACCTTCTTCGGGAGATTGCGGCCGCTGAGGGCTGTGCCTTTTGGGACACATGGCTCGCCATGGGAGGCGAGGGGTCAATGGCGAAATGGCGGGCGAAACGTCTCGGTTGGAGCGATCTGATTCATGTGTCGAAAAGGGGGCACCGGGCCATGGGCCACCTTTTCGCTGACGCCATCATCGCCCAGTACCAAGATTGGCTGCGCTTGGACGGGCCAGGGCGTGTCCGTCATTATCGATGGGTCCAAGCGGAGGTCGCTGGCCGCTAGGGGCGCCGGAGGGCGCGAAACTCAGGCAGTGATCGAAGCGACTCCCAGTCCGCATCGACCCGAACCCGGGCGAGCAAATCCCGACAACGGGGGCAGTTCGCTTGGCGGAGGCTACCGAGGACCGTGAGCGCATCCTGGTGTCGGCCGCTGAGGGTGAGGCTCCGCGCCCATTCGAAGATCGCCTCGAGATGGGCCGGGTCTTTCTGGCAAGCTCGGGCGAAGAGGGCCGCAGCAGCTGCATGCAGTTGGCGCTCTTGATAGCGCTTCCCCGCGGCGAAGCGTAGCGCCGCGGCCTCTCGGTCTGGTTCGTCGACTTCGGCTCGAGGGTCTGGCAGGTTGAGGGGCACGGCTTCGGTTTCAAGAGCCCGGACAAAGTGTTCAGCGAGCACTTCGTAACCGGCTCGGGTGAAGTGAATGCGGTCTCTGTTGCCAAGGCGCGGCTCGGCAACCACCCACTGGGCCATGCTGTCAGGCCCCCCCGTGGCCAGGGCCAGGTCCCAGAAGCCACAGCCGAACTCCGGCGCAATTTCCCGTTGGATTTGGGCCACTTGATAGGTGGGTATCCATGTGCGCCAGCGACCCTGCCGATCGCGCACTGCCCGATCGCTCGGCCCGATGAGCAGGCAGGGGGTCTTCGGCATCAACTGACGCATCCGTCCCAGGGTCTGCGTCAGTTGGGCCCGATAGCGCTCGTGGGTTAGACTCCTCATGTTTGCTTCGTTGGTTCCATAGGCGAGGACGGCCAGATCGGGCATCCGTGAACTGAGGAGCGCCGCTTGGAGTTTGGGCTCGAAGTGGAGCCAGGTACTAGCCGTTCGTCCTCGGATCCCCATGGCGTCGACCACAACCCCCGGACCATCCCGTTCCATGCTCGCCCCAAGAATCGTGACAGGGGCATCGCCGACGGGTCGAACCATGAGGCGGTGGTGCCCATCTTTAATCTCAATCTGATAGAGGGCGGCCTGTAGCGCCTCCCCGGCAGTGGTCAGTCTGATGGGCTCTTGGTTGTCCATTTGGACGAGGAGCCCCCCCCCGCCGGGTTGGTGCAGCAAGTGGAGGTCGAACCGGGAAACAGAACGGCCGTAGTCACCCTTGCGAGTGGTTTGTAGCCAACCAAACTGCTCCGGGTCCCCGCTGGTGACGGTGGCGCCCCCCATCCCCAGAAGTCCGCCGGTATCACTACCTTGTCCTTTCACGTAGTCGCCCCGCCAAGCGGCGGTGCTGCACAACTCCACATCCCGGCCTCGGTAATAGGTCAAGGGGCGGGCCGGCAGGAGGAAGCCGTGGCCGCCATCACCGTATTGGCTTTGAAGAATTTGCCGAACCCGGCCGGTGAAGTGATCGGCCTCCACGTGAGATGCACCCCAAAATGCGAGGCGCGTGATGCCTTCCTTCTTTTGTGCTTTGGTCAGGACAGCACGAATCGCGGCCAGGTCATCGGCATGACCTTCGAAGGCTTGGAAGGGGGGCGTCATGAGATCTGCCCCCATCGTGGTGGTTTCGTCGAGCCGACCGGATTCAGAACGGGAAATGATATGGCGCTGACCGGCCGGTAGGTTCTCTGGCACATGGGCATTCTTGGGGGAGCGCCGTTGCCAACTCGCCAATTTGGGTTGCCGGTGCTTTTCGATCATTCGATGGGGACAGCGGTCGCTAGGTGCCAGGGACTCTGGCATTTGCAGGCGCACCCAGCGGGCGAGCCCAGGCCGGATCTCGGCCGCCTCCCAATCTCGGCTGGCTCGAGCTCGGGGGAGAAATCTGAGGATGACCTCATGCTCGGGCTGCTCTTTGAGCACTTGTTCCCATTCACGGATCGTCCCTTGCCAGTCGGCCTGCGCCCAAAGGGCCCAGCCCAGGCCGTGCCTGCAGGGCAGGCAACCGGAGTCAATCCGCAGGCAGCGCCGGTATTTGGCCGCAGCGGCTCGGCTTTGACCCGCATGGAGTTGGGCCTTGGCTTCGTTGAGTTGGGTCTCTGCCGTCGCCCGTTTACACTGGCGCGCCGCAGCCTCGCCTGCGCAGGCGAAGAGGGCGAAACCCAAGCAAAAACGGATGAACCGAGACAAACTGATCTCCGGATGTGTTTCCAGAGAACGGCCCCTGATCCTGAAGGGTTTAGTGGCTTAGGGCTTCGATGCTCGTGGTCGCAGGACGCGCAGACCGATACCGCCGGTTCCCCGGTTGCCTGGAAGGCGCCACATTCGGCCTGCTCGCCCTAACTCGTCAGCCATACTGTAGTAGGCGCCGCCCATGGCCAACTGTTCACGGAGGACTTCGGGAGCACCATCCGCAGTTGGCTCTCGGCCATCGTCTGTCCACTCCCACACGTTCCCCGCGAGATCGCAGAGGCCCCGTTTGCTGTGGCCCATAGGATGGGAGCAAACCGGTGAGGTTCCAGGTCCAGCGCAACGCTCGGTCCGCTCGGTCATGGCCGCATAGTCGCAGGTGGCCACGGTGTCGCCCCATGGAAATGCGCTCTTTCCGGTCAGTTGAACCCATTCCTTCGCGGTCGGTAGTCGACCCTCGACCCAAGCGGCAAACTGGCGGGCCTGAAACCAATCCACACAGTTGATGGGATGCTTATCTCGGTCACTTCGACCCCAATTGCAGTATCCCCCATCGTCGGGAACATCGCAGGCGCCCGCATCGACACAGGCCCGATAGGCTTTCACCGTGACCTCGCTACGACTGGCTTCCAGGCTCTTGTTCACGACGACCCATTCCAGAAGGTCTGGAGCAGGTGGCGTGGGGGCCGCTTTGTCATTGGCCTCTGACTGGGGCGCCGCCGAGTTGGTGTCGGCTGCGGTTGGTGTCAGGCTCACAAGGGCCATGAGCAGCAAGCTGAGGGATGTGGAAAGGAACGAGGACATGGTGAGGGAAGAATAGACCCACCGGCCGGCCGGATCAAAGTTCTTGCCCCAGGGCCCCAGACGGGGCTCAAACAGCCTATGAAAAGAGTGGCGATGTTTTTGGGTCCGGGGCTTGCGCTGCTGGCCGCCCTCGGGGCCCATATGGCGGGTCTCGATTCCCCCGCACAGTGGACGGCTGCGATCACCGTCTGGTGTGCCGTCTGGTGGATTCTCGAGCCCCTCCCCATTCCCATCACGAGCCTGTTGCCCTTTGTCCTTCTGCCGGTGGCCGGCGTGCTCAATCACAAAGAGGTCGCGTCGGCTTACGGCCACCACCTCATCCTCTTGCTTCTCGGTGGCTTTATCTTGAGCACGGCGATGGAGAAGAGCGGTGCGCACCGCAGGGTCGCCTTGTGGATTGTTCGCTTGGTGGGAGGGCACAGTGGCCCCCGGGTCATCCTCGGCTTCATGGTCTCCTCGGCTTTTTTATCTATGTGGATCTCCAATACGGCGACGACGCTGATGCTTTTGCCCGTGGCCTTGGCGGTGATCCAAGAGCGCGATGAACCGGGCTTTGCATTCGCCTTGCTGGTGGGCTTGGCCTGGGCCGCGAGCATCGGGGGCATGGGTACACCGGTGGGAACACCGCCCAACGTGGTCTTTCTCGGCCTCTACAAAGAGAGCACTGGGCAGGAGATCTCCTTCGCTCAGTGGATGGGGCTCGCCCTGCCCGTCGTCATCGTTTTACTTCCCATCGCGTGGTGGTGGATCACCCGCAGCCTTGGCAAAGGCAGTCCACTGCAACTGCCGAGCCCCGGGCCTTGGCGTCCGCCGGAGGCTCGGGTGCTCATCGTCTTTGGTTTGACCGCTCTTGCTTGGGTGACCCGTAGCGAACCCTTTGGTGGCTGGACCGGCCTCTTTGGCATCAGTGGAGTTGGCGATAGCACGGTGGCGCTTGCGGCGGTGGTGCTGTTGTTCGCTCTGCCCGATGGTGAAGGGGAACGCCTGTTGGACTGGGAGACGGC
>PBND01000085.1 GCA_002722845.1 Myxococcales bacterium
CCGGTCGTCCCAGGTCGAGCACCTCCGCATCCGGGGGCAACTTCCCCGCCTTCACGGCAAGCAAGAACTTGGCTGGCGGGGCATCGAAGCCCCGGCCATCGGGGAGACGAACGCTAACTTCGCCGGGGCCCCCAGCGGTCCAATACGGCATGGTCGATGGAGCTAAAATGTCCGACCGGTCTTGGTTTTCTTCGCTCATAGATAGGCCTCAGGCGGCGATGAGAGACCCCCACCTATCATCGATCGGTTCGCCGCGACAATATGGCTCGAATAGGGCTGAGCAGGGGCCATCGCGGGGCACGAGTGATTGATGGCGCTTCGTGGGGGCTCGGAGGGGGCAGTTTCGCCACCACTGGCTCAAAAAAACGTTCATAACGTTCAGGCGCACAGGCAGACGCTTCTGATTTAACTAACTGTATTCCCTTGTATTCAGTCTTTGACTCTAAGTCACCATGGACGTTTTTGGCGATTTCTGCCTTGCGCTCCCCTCGATTTTCGACCAAAACGTAAGCACTAGGAATGTAACGATGAACCTTTTCCTCGATAAGCTCTATCAGCTCCAGCCGACCGTCACCGCCAAGCGCTGGGTTTTTGTGCCCTATGACCAACTTACCGATGGCTTTGACTCGCTCCTTGACCCCTCCATCCCCGAGCTCGGAATCATCCTCGTCGAAGCCACCGAACGCCCCCATTTCAAGCGCTATCACAAACAGAAACTGGCCCTCATTCTGGCGAACCAACGCCATTTTGCCCTGGAGCAAGTCGGCAAGGGCCGATCCGTCCTTTATGTGACGGCTCCCACTTACCGTAAAGCCCTCGAGCGAGTCATCGAGAACGTGGGTCAAGTGGAGATGATGGAGCCGGCCGAGCGTGCTTTGCGCAAAGAGTTGGAACCCCTGATCCTCACCGGTCGGTTGATCGAACATCCGAACCGCTTATGGCTCACCAAGCCCTGGGATTTTCTCGATGCCGCGGATGGACGCCCTTGGCGCAAGGACCGCTTTTATCGTTTGGTCCGCAGTCGATATAACTACCTGATGGATGCAGACGGTCGACCGGCCGGCGGACAGTGGAGCTTCGATTCAGAGAATCGAAAGCCCTGGAATGAGGCACCAAGGGCGCCAGCCTCCTTGGTGTTTGAGCCCGATGAGATCACCGAAGAGGTGGTTCATTTCGTCGCCACCAAGTTTGATCATCATCCCGGGCAGATTGACACCAGCCGACTCCCCGCGACGGCAGCGGACGCCGCTGCCATTTGGCGCCGAGCCCAAAAGGACTGCCTGGAGCATTTCGGGCCCTATGAAGACGCGATGTCGACCCGATCTCCGACCTTGTTCCATACCTTGATCTCCAGCGTCATGAATTTGGGCAGATTAAGCCCCCAGCGCGTCCTTGAGGATGTTCTTGAGATGTCGATTCCGTTGAACAGCAAAGAGGGATTCCTCCGCCAGGTTCTCGGCTGGCGGGAGTTTGTTCGGCATGTTCACTATCAAAGTGACGGCTTTCGGCGCTTGCCAACCTACGCCAGCCCCGTTCCCCGGGACGCCGGCGGTGCAGTCAATGCACTGGCTGCCCATGAACCTTTGCCACCGGTGTTTTGGGGTGGCGCTCCTTCCGGTCTAAATTGCTTAGACCGGGTGGTCGAAGAGGTGGTTGGGACGGGTTACACTCACCACATCAATCGCCTGATGGTCTTAGCCAACTGGGCCACGCTCCTCGGCGTGACGCCAAGGGAGCTCACCGACTGGTTTTGGTGCATGTTCATCGATGCTTATGATTGGGTCGTTGAGCCCAATGTCTTGGGGATGGGTACGTTCGCTACAGGGCCTTTAATGAGCACCAAGCCCTACATCTCTGGCAGCGCCTACATCAAAAGAATGAGTGACTATTGCGGGGATTGTCGCTTCACACCTGGCGAAGACTGCCCCATGACCTCTCTTTATTGGAGCTTTCTGGATCGAAACGCCGACCCGCTGCAATCATCCCATCGCATGCTCATGCCCCTGGCTTCGGCGAGAGGTCGCAGTGTGGCTCAAAAGGAGCGTGACCAGCGCACGCTCAATCATGTGCGCGAGCGGCTTCGGGCTGGGCTCCCAGTGACCCCCACCCCGATCGTCGAGGAGGATCGGCAACATGCCTTCGCCTAAACCTCCACGCAGGATCGCAGTGGCTGGTGGCACAGGATTCATCGGCAAGGGGCTTCCTCAGGTTCTGGGCGCCTCCAATCACTTGATCTGCTTATCGAGGACTGCACCGAAGCCGCCAGACGGCTACGATGAACTGCGGCAGGCTGATCTTTTCTCACTCCAAGACACCCGAAAAGCGCTCAAGGGCGTGGACGTGGCGGTCTACCTGGTTCACAGCATGATGCCGGCTGCGCGCTTGATCCAAGGATGCTTTCAGGATCTCGACCTCTTGTGCGCCGACAACTTCGCTCGAGCGGCAGCGGAAGCCCGGGTGAAGCACATCGTCTACGTCGGCGGTCTGATCCCCGCATTACCACCGGAAGGGCTGTCTGAGCATCTGGCAAGCCGGCTCGAAGTGGAGCGTATTTTGGGGAGTCATGGTGTCCCGTGCACCACCTTGCGGGCTGGCATGGTGATCGGGGCCGAGGGCTCATCTTACCAGTTGATGGCCCGTTTGATTCGACGCTTGCCGATCATGATCTGCCCGCGCTGGACCCAGTCTCAGATGCAACCTGTGGGTTTAACTGACTTGCGAGAGGCCATCGGCTTGGCAGCCTCCCGATCCGTGACTGCCTCCCAGAGTTATGACGTGAGTTCCGGTGAAGCCCTTAGTTATGTGGAGTTAATGGGCCGAGCGGCAACTGCACTCGGGCTCAAGCGCTCTTTCCTACCGGTGCCGTTTCTTTCACCGAAACTCTCTCGGCTCTGGGTCTCCATGACCACAGGCGCGCCGAAGGCATTGGTGGCGCCCTTGGTCGAAAGTCTGAAGGGGAATATGCTGGCTCGTCCAGGGGCACGCTGGCGTCTCCCGGGCTTCAAGCCAAGTCCAGTGGACCACCATCTAGAAGAGGCGGCCCGTCTCGACGTAGGCCATCAGCCCCGAGCCTTCCGCTCCGCACACAGTCGCGGTCAAGCGACGGAGGCGATCGTTCATTCAGTTCAGCGATTCCAGATGCCACAGGCGGGCTCAGCTCGTTGGGCGGCTCGGTGCTACACTGCCTGGCTCTCGACCGCCTTCTTTGGGATGATCCGTATCGAACATCAGCCGAACCGAGATCGAGTTCATTTTCGACTCATCGGCCTGAAGAAGCCACTGCTCACGCTAGAGACAGACACAGGGGTGAGTGAGCGGGACCGCCACGTGTTTAGAATCCAGGGAGGGCTTCTGGCAGCCCGGTCAGGTCGAGGCTATTTGGAATTTCGCACCACCCTAGATCAACAACTGATGGTGGCGATCCAAGACTACAAGCCCAGTCTACCTTGGTGGCTCTACCGCCTCACTCAGGCCCAGTTTCACCTGTGGGTCATGCGCTCCTTTCGTCGCCACTTGGAAGCACAAGAGCCTGGAGCACTGGTCGAGGACACCGCCACGAACCCCAGCCTAGAGGTCACGCTGCCCGCCGGGACTGCCTCGAAGGCCAAGAGTCCCGTCGAAGTGAGCCCAACTAGGGTCTAGGGGCCTCAAACTCCCCATGGACGCAGATGACCCCCGGCAGGGCGTGACTCATGTTGTTGGCAGCGTGGGTTTGATTGTTGCACGAGTGACCCCCCTGGAAGAGGTCACCCCAGCTGCCGCCCGTATCGCCAACGTCGTAGTTGTCGGAAACGTAGATGTCCCCGTGCGCTTCCGGCTCGCAGCCGCCCCGGCGCTTCTGCCCGGTGCGGAGATAGCTGGTGTTGTTGCCTTGGGTCGGGAGGCTTCGGTACCAATTAAAGAGGGCATCGTTCTCCGCGTCGGTGGGCTTGCGGAGGCCGTTGGCGTTCACCAGATCGAAGGTGGCTGGTGTCGAGCCATTGGCGCACATGGCGTTGTTTAACTCGTACGATGTGATGTTTTGGGTATGCACACAGGCCCAGAGCCCTGGGGTGATCTCCCGGGCAAAGCTGGCCTGATCGGAACAGCCTGCACAGTCCTCGAAGAGATCGGCATTGTCGGGCGCACAGTCCCCGTCATTGTCGCGACCATCGCCATCCCGGTCGCCATCGCAGACATCGCCTAAAGCATCGTTGTCGAGGTTTTCCTGCCCCTGGTTTGCCACCTCGGGACAGTTATCGTCGGCATCGGCGATTAGGTCCCGGTCGCTATCCAGGCGGCAATCGGCCATGCAGCCATCGGCGTTGTCCACATTCCCGTCATCGCAAGCCTCCTCACCAACCAGAACAATACCATCGCCACAGCTCGCCTCGGCACAAATGCCTAAGCAAGCGTCATCGTCGAGATCGTTCCCATCGTCGCAGGCTTCGAAGCCCTGATCATCGGGCCCCAGATCCAAGCGTACAATGCCATCGCCACAGGTCGCGGCGGTGCAGTTGTTGAGACAAGCATCTTCGTCGATGACATTGCCGTCATCGCAGATCTCATCCAACTCCAGTCGGCCATTGCCGCAAACGGCCTCTCGGCAGCCATTGTCGCAGCCGTCGTTCTCGACGTCGTTGCCATCGTCGCATTCCTCTTCGCCGACACGGACCACCCCGTCGCCACAGCGGGCCTGCTGGCAGTCATTGAGGCAGGCATCGGTGTTGACACCATTGCCGTCATCGCAGGCTTCAAAGCCCGCCTGGTTCGCTTCGAGGTCGTTCCGTAAAATCCCATCACCGCATTCGGCGATGATACAGTTGCCCCGGCAAGCATCACGATCATCTCCGTTGCCGTCATCGCAGGCTTCATTCGGATCGAGGCGCCCGTTGCCGCAATACTCCCGCAGACAACTTGGATTGCAGCCGTCGGCGGCTTCCCCATTACCATCATCACATTCTTCATACCCGGCGGCTTCGGGGGCGAGATCATTGCGTAAGATCCCATCACCGCAAGAGGCCAACTCACAAACCCCCGTACAGGCATCTCGATTGTCGTTGTTGCCATCATCGCAGACTTCGAAGCCGTCCCGAACGAATCCGTCGCCGCAGACCGCCACCGCGCAGGAGGAGAGGCAAAAGTCCGTCTCCACGGCGTTGCCATCGTCGCATTGCTCGCCCTCTTGGATCACCCCATCACCACAGGAAGCGGGCTGGCACCGGTGACAGGCATCGGTGGGGTCCTCGTTCCCATCGTCGCAGCCCTCGCCCGGGCCCACCACACCATCGCCACAGCGGGCTTCGCTGCAATCGCTCAAGCAGTTATCATCGTCTGCTTCGTTGCCATCATCGCAGGCCTCAAAACCCAGCAACCCTTCACTGAGATCGTGACGCTGAATGCCATCGCCACAGCGGGCGGCGACACAGTTGGATAAGCAGCCATCATCATCGGCTGTGTTGCCATCATCGCAGGCTTCGAAGCCCGCAGCGCCCTCGGCCACGTCGCTGCGCAGCATCCCATCGCCGCAGCTGGCGATCAGGCAGAGGTTTAAGCAACCATCGGTGTCCACACTGTTGCCATCATCACAGGCTTCATAGCCCGCCTCTTCGGGCCCCAGATCACTTCGAGTGACCCCATCGCCGCAGGCAGCCAACTGACAACTGTTGGTGCAGCCATCGGTCATCACCTCATTGCCATCATCACAGCTTTCGCCGGTTTCAATCTCCCCATTCCCGCAACTGGCTTCGGTTTCTCGCACCACGACTTGGTCACCGCAGGCGCTGAGGATGGTCAGAAAAGCAGCGAGAGATAACAGGCTTCGATTCATGCTTGGCACTCCAGATCACCGAGCCCCAAACTGGCCTAAGGCGCTGTGCGGGGCAAGGGGCCCTCGCTCTAAGAGCCGGATCCTTGGCCTTCACCCCATCGGGCGACCTTGAGGTCGACGGCGACACAGGCAGAGCAGAGCCAGGAACAGCCCGGTCCAAAGATCTATCGCACCCGCTTGACAGCTGGCAAAGACGCCCCCGGCCCTTGGCTGACCCCCTTGCGGCCCATCCACCCGCTCCACCCGAATGCCCGATTCATCCCCCTCGGCCATGGGCTCGGCAGCGGCGACGGCCTGATAAGTGAAAGCGCCATCAATCCGCGCCCCATTTGAGCCGTTTTTGACCGCAATAAAGACGGCACCCGGCTCACCTGGCGGGGTTCGAAAGGTGAGCGTTCCTTCATTTGGACGCACGACATCGAGACCGGGTTTACCCCCCACGATGACCACCGTCTCTGGGCTAAAGCCAGTCCCAACGAGCCGGACGTGCGTCCCCCCGCCGACTGGACCAGACACAGGAGAAATCTGATGAATATTGAGTGGTGCATTCGCTGCGCCTTTCCTCGAACCTCCGGTCATTTCGCCTTGTGGATTGCCCCAGATTGAAGGGGTCGGCGAGTCGCCGAAGAGCCTAGATTCCTTCCCCATCACTCGAAGGGCCCGCTCGTAATCCCCCTGTTTACCCCTCGGTAGTCTGAAGTCCGATGAGATGCGCGCAAAACCTTTGGCAGCACCGCTGAGCCATGGGTCCACAAACTGCTTCTGGATCCCCTTCCTGTAATACTTCTCTTGATCCAGCGTGAGTCCCCTGGGAACCGGCGACCGAGTCATACGGTCGGCCAAATCCACAGCCATGTACGACAACTGCCACAGGTACCAATCGGCCGTGGGGCGGTTGACCCCCTGGGCCACGAGGCGCTTTATCTCTGCCTCTGCCCCTTTGACCGCTTCCATTTTGGCGACGAGTTGCCTCTTGAGGGATTCGCCCCGGCGAGCGTTGATCTGCAGGGACAGGGCTGCGCGCACACTGGGTAGGTACTCGATCGAGTCCGAGGGCTGCGCGCCATAGGCGATCTGACCCAAAATGAGGACGACGCTCAGTAGCATCCCTTCACCCCAACCATCAGCGCCCAACTCTTGGCAAACTTCTGGGCTAAAGAACAAGGCTTGCCGTTGGCTCAACGCTACTGGCTTAAGGCCTGCAGCCATCCCTTGCCCCATCGGCCTTCCTGGGGCCAGTGTCGATGGGGGAAGTAAGGAGGTGACTTTGCAGACTGTCCATCCTCTGGTGATCGCCTGCTGCTTAAGCGCGTGTGTAGCGCCACCCGGGTCCCCGAGTGGAGATGGGGGCTTACCTTCATCCCCGAGCTGCGGCGATGGCCTGGTCGAGGGGGAAGAAGCCTGTGATGATGGCAACTGGGATGAGACAGACGACTGTTTGTCCAACTGTGAAATCGCCCGCTGCGGTGATGGGGTGATCGGCCAAGAGGAACGCTGCGAGCCGGAAGCAGACAGTGCCAATCCCCACTGTGATGCGGATTGCCAACTGGCGGACTGTGGGACGGTTTTTGACTATCAGGCCCTCTGGGTCCGGGGCTTTCGAGTCTGTCGAGCCGAAGCGCTCCATGAGGCCGATGGGGATTTGAGTGAGCGGGCGGTGGCAGCCCTGGAAGAGGATCTCGACATCATCGCCGCAGCCTTGCCCGTTGCCGCTATGAACTATTTAAAGCGAGTCACCATCTGGCTAGAGTACGAACAGGACTTTCCGGGGGGTGTTTATCATCCTTCTCCCGTCTGGCTGCGCAACAATGGCTATCCCGAAGCCTGGGCTGAAGGCGTCCAGTTAGGCAACGCTGCTAACTACATGTCGTGGGTGAGCCAACAGCCGGCCATCGTCCTGCACGAGCTGGCCCACGCTTGGCATCACCAATTCCTGGGCTACGACCATGAGGGGATCCAACGAGCCTTTGATGAAGCCATGACGGCGGGGATCTACGAAGAAGTGGCCCACGTCGCCGGCGGGAGCCAACAAGCCTATGCCACCTCCAACCGCATGGAGTACTTTGCCGAACTCACGGAAGCCTGGTTTTGGGTGAACGACTTTTATCCCTTCAACCGGGATGAGCTTCAAGCCCATGACCCAGCGGGGGCGCAGATGATCCAGCAGGCTTGGGGGCTGCGCTCCGAATAGGGAGATGTCCGGTGGCATGACGCAACCCCTTGAACGAAAAGAGACGGGCCGATTATTGACATACACACTAGGAGGCTACCGATGAGAACAATCTCGTGGTTGCTCGCTTTCGTCCTGATCTTCGATGCCCCTACTGCGCCCGCTCAGTCCGATGGCGACCGAATCAAAGAGACAGCCCCGACCCACTATGCCAGTCGCCGCAAAAGCAAACGAAAGCGGCGCACAAAGCGGCCCAGAAAACCAGCGACAAAACCTGCACAATCCCCTGTTCAAAAGCCGACCACGCCACCAGCCACGCCAGCCAAACCTGCGCCCGCACCGGTTCAGGAAGAAGTTGTGGTGCTGCAGCCCGAGGAGCCGACCAAACCCAGCATCGCCGTCATGGAGATTACCGCCTCAGAAGCCCTCGATGCTGCCGTGGTCAAATTGCTCAACGAGCGCGTTCTCGCCCGGATCAACACCAACAACCGCTTCGACAATGTCATCGGGAGTTCAGACATTCAGGCGATGCTCGATCTGGAACAGACCCGAAATGCCCTCGGCTGCGACGACGAAAGTTGTCTCACTGAACTGGGCGGCGCTCTGGGTGTCCCCTACCTCATGGTGGCAAACATCGGCTCCTTCGCAGGGCAATTCATCGTCAACATGAAGGTCCTCAAAGTGGAAGATGGCACCGTCGGCTCCCGGGTCAGTTACTGCATGCCCAACGCGCTGACGATCATGACGGGTCTCGCCTTGCCCGTGGACCAAGCCATCGAACTGGCCCTCGATCCCAAGGCGGTCCTCGCGAACAACGGCTCCAACACGTCGGTGAACAAATGCACCGTACCGCTGACCCAAAAGAAAACCTTCTGGGCGGGCACGGGCATGACCACGGCATCGCTGCTCGGCTTTGCATTTTTCAATGTGTCCAACTCCGAGTTGCAGAATCTCAAAGGCCAGTACGACCTCGCGCGGGGACAAGACGCCATCGACCGCTGGACCGATTTGGAGGCTGCCAGCCAACAAGCGTTGATCGCTCGCACCGCCGCGCCCATCGGTGTCGCAGCTGGTGCCGCCTTGCTCGTCTACGCCGTCGTTGCGGAGGACTAAGTGAGATACCTCCTCTGCCTCGTCGTCGGACTCGCCGGCTGCTTGCCCACCGGGCTCGAAAACCGCGACAACCCCCTCGACCCCCAAGCCCCCAGTTATGAAGCCGCTTGCGGCAACGGGCTCTTGGATGAAGGCGAGGTCTGTGATGATGGCAACACGGTGAGCAGTGATGCCTGCGTCAACTGCCAAACAGCCTTCTGCGGCGATGGCGTCCGTCGCCTCGGGCTGGCGCGCGATGACGCAGCCTACGAAGAGTGCGATGATGGCAACACGGTCCAGACCGACAGTTGCTCCGACGACTGTCAACTCGCTGCCTGCGGCAATGGACGCATCGATCCCGGTGAGGATTGTGACGACCGCAACCTGAACGACCGAGACAGTTGCTCCAGCCAATGCAGCCTGGCCTTTTGTGGAGATGGTATCGTCCGCAACGACCTCCCCGAAGATCATCCCGATCACGAGCGCTGTGACGACGGTAATGACCAAGACGATGACAGTTGCTCCAGCGACTGCCAACCGGCCCGCTGTGGGGATGGCATCCTGCGGCAGGACAAGGTGGAGGGCGAAGTAGGCTATGAAGCCTGCGACGATGGCAACGGGGATGAAGCCGATGCCTGTCGCAGCAGTTGCCGATTGGCTTCCTGTGGGGATGGCATCCTCCGTGAGGACCTCAGCCCCAACGATGAAGGCTATGAAGCCTGCGACGACGGCAACCCGATCGAGGTCGACGATTGTACACCGACCTGCCAAATCGCCCGCTGTGGCGATGGTTACCTGCGGCTCACCGATCCCCCAGAGGGCGAACTCCCCGAGCAATGCGATGACGGGAACCCGAACGATAACGATGGCTGTCTCAACAACTGCCAACTGGCCCAATGTGGCGATGGGTTTGTCCGGGAGGATCTCGATCCCGGATCGCTGAATGCCTGCGATCCAGCAGCCCCAAACTGTCCCGAAGGCGAACTGTGTTTGGTGAATCGCTGCTATCGGATCGGCTACGAATCGTGCGACGACCAAAACGCGGTGAATGACGACGCCTGTCTCACCGGCTGTATCGCCGCCCGATGCGGTGATGGCGTGTTGCGGACCGATCGCAACGAAAATCAGGATGACTACGAAGCCTGCGATGATGGCAATGACAACGAGGCCGACGCATGTGTTGAGTGTCAGATCACCGGCTGTGGCGACGGCATCCGGCAAGCGCTCACGGGTGAAGAGTGCGACGATGGTAACGACAACGATCACGACCTATGCGATCGCGAGTGTCTCCTGACTCGTACGGTGGCGATCGGCGGGCTTCACAGTTGTGCGCTGCACGTCGAGGACGGCGCCTTCGACGGTCGAGTTGCCTGCTGGGGCGATAATCGCTGGGGACAGATGGGCCAAGGCAATGTGGACCTCGACGCCAGCCAGTCCAGGCCCAATCCGGTTCCTGATCTCGAAGACGTGGTTGCGCTGTCCGCGGGACAGGCCACGACCTGCGCACTGAGTGCAGCAGGCACCGTCGCCTGCTGGGGTATGGGTTCAAACGGGCAGATTGGCGCTGGTGAAGCCTCCGATGAGGTCTGTAACGGTGACGACCGCTGCACATCGAGTCCAACCAGCGTCGTCAATCTCGGCGGCGGCGCCCAAGATCTCAGTTCCGGTACCTTTCACAACTGCGTCATCGATCCCAATCGCCGGAGTCGTTGCTGGGGTTATGGCGGTTTCTATCAACTCGGCGACGGCGTTGCGAACGTCAATCAACCCAGACCACGACTGGGTCCCGCTTTATCAAAGCAGCGCATCACCGCGGGCTTCTACCACAGTTGTGCGCTGAGTACGGAGGGCGAGGTCAGTTGTTGGGGCCGGGGCGTTGCCGGGCAACTGGGTGCTGGCACAAGAGAGGAGTATATCCAGAGTCCGGTTGCGGTGCAGTGGGCTGACCGTAGCCCAGTTGATGAGGTCATCGTCCTCCATTCGGGCATGAATCATAACTGCATCATCCGAGATGTTGAGACCCAAGAGGTTCGGTGCTGGGGCGCCAACGACAAGGACCAACTCGCCGCGCGAGGACCCGGGGGAAGAGATCAAGGCGGCCTTGACGAAGCGAGAGGCGAGTATTGCGGCCGTGAGGCTTGTGCCGAAGGCAACCTTTGCGTCACCGAGGACGGCGATCCCAACCGACGATTCTGCTACCGCAGTTGCGAGGCAGACGATGATTGTCCCCTGGGCCAGGCCTGCTCAGAGGAGCAGACTTGCCAAATGGCCGCCTGCGGAGAAGACAACAACTCGCCCTGCATGGCGCTGCCAAGAGCCCCAGGCGACGACAACCTTCAACCTCTTGTCGGCGCACTCGCCTTAGGGGGCGGCCAGCATCACACCTGCATCCTTCTGGCCAATCGGCAAATGAAATGCTGGGGAAGCAACCAGTTCGGACAGTTGGGTAACCTTGGCATCAACGGGTCCCGCGGTACCTGGTTTCAAAATCCAGCCATGTCCGTCAACCGGGCGAAGACCATCGAGGGGGCAAGCGAGATCAGGGAAGTCGGGCTCGGGATGTCCATCGGCCATCAATGTTATCGGGATACCGAACGAAGGGTCTTCTGTTTGGGAGACAACAGTGGTTATCAACTGGGTGATGGCAGTTCAGAGCGGCGCCTCTTGCCGGTCCAGGCCCAGTAATGCAGCGGGTTCTCCTCCTCCTCCTGTTGAGTCCTGCTCTCGCCTGTCTCCCGCCAGGCCTCACGGAGCGAAACAACGCTGACGATCCAGCGAGTCCCGAATTCGTGGCCCGCTGCGGCAATGGGGTTCTCGAACTCGCCCTAGGGGAGAGCTGTGACGACGGTAACGATATCGATGAGGACGCCTGCACAACGGCTTGCCGAGAAGCGAGTTGCGGCGATGGCATCGTTCGTCGCGACCTTGATCCCGACGCCCCCCTCGCGGAGGCCTGCGATGACGGCAACGATGCCGACGACGATCAATGCACCAGCGACTGCCAGGCCAATCGCTGCGGGGACGGAATTCTCAACCCCGGCGAAGACTGCGATGATGGGAACGACGACTCCAGTGATGGCTGTACAAGCCGTTGCGAGGAGGCTCGCTGTGGCGATGGGACCAGGCGACGAGATCGGCTTCTTGGAGAACTCGGCTACGAAGCCTGCGATGATGGGAACGACGACGAGACTGACGCGTGCCTCAATGGCTGCACCGTCGCCCGCTGTGGTGACTTCGTGCGACGGCAAGATCTCGAGCCGGGGGCCGAGGGATATGAAGCCTGTGATGATGGGAATCAGGACCCTAGGGACAGTTGTACGGCCGACTGCGTCGTCGCTTCTTGTGGCGATGGCGTGGTGCGACAGGATCTTGCGCCGGGCAGCGACGGTGCCGAATCGTGCGACGACGGCAATGATGATGAGCAGGACGGCTGCACCGGGGATTGTCAGCAGGCTCGATGTGGTGATGGCATCCTGCGAACCGATCTTGATGGTGACCATCCCAACTACGAGGCCTGTGACGATGGGAATCTGGACAATCGGGACCGTTGCTCCGTGATCTGTCGCCAAGCGACGTGCGGCGATGGGCTGGTGCGACAGGATCTCGAGCCGGGCGAGGACGACTATGAGGCCTGTGACGACCGCAATGAAAACAATTTGGACGGCTGTACCAACGCCTGCCAGCGCGCTCGATGCGGTGACGGCATCTTACGAACGGACCTCGCCCAAGGCTTCCCAGGTGCCGAAGCCTGCGATGATGGCAATGAGATCGATGGGGATGATTGCCTCAACAACTGCCAGCCCGCTCGCTGCGGTGATGCTGTCCTTCAGATCACCAGTGCCGATGAGAACGCCCCCCTCGAAGAATGCGATGACGGCAACCGCCTCACCGGCGATGCCTGTGACAACGATTGCCTGCGGCCTGCCACCCTCGCTGTCGGCACAAAACATGTGTGTAGTCTCGAGGAGGGACGTGTCTGGTGCTGGGGTGATCATCGTTACGGGCAGTTGGGCTTCATCCCAGCGAATCCGGAACAAACCCGATTCCACCGCCCTCAAAGAGTGGCTGACTTAGCGGGGCAAGTCGCCATTTTCGCGGGGGAAGCGACCACGTGCTCAGCCGATGCGGAAGGCAACGTCTCTTGCTGGGGTCGTCATCGAATGGGCCACGTGCCCATCCAAATCCCCGAGGGCGGGGCTCAGGTCTATGAACCCGTGTCGATTCCTGACCTCGCTGGCACAAGGTACATGGATCTCACTCGCCCTGAGTTCTTTCAAGACGCCGCGTGGGGCTGTGCCTTGTCGGCCGATCTGGAGGCTTCATGCTGGGGCCAGAATTACTCGGGGCAGTTGGCCGCGGAGGACGTTTGGGAAACACGGATACCCATCCCCTTCGCACAGGGCTTGCCTATCACCCATCTCGCGGTCGCCGGCCTCGAGTTGCCAAACGGCTCATGTCGTCGAACACAACAGACCTGCTTCAGCGACGAAGAGGGCGAACTCTACTGTGTGGGCGAAAATCGGGGTGTCTTCCAAGGCGATGGCTGCGGATTTGGCACGCCTAGCCCCCAACCGATCGAGGTGGCTGGCTCCGGCACAGCGCTGGCCTGTTCCCTATTGAGTTGCTGCATGATCACCGACGATGAAGGGCATGTAGCGTGCACAAAGGCCCCTCGACTGGTTGGGCCTGAAGACGGTGAGCCGAGCCGTTTTCGTCAGTTGGCTGGTGGCGGTGAAAACTTCTGCGGCGTGACCACCAACCATAGTTTGCGTTGCTTCGGGGACTCCTGGGACCTTTACGGCCTGCAGGCGGCCGATCCCAGATCACGGGCCCAGACGGATGGCTACAAGCCAGTACGTCCTCGAGGCAGTGGGGATCTCCGTTTCCGGGAAGCGCGGATTGGTGGGCTCTCCGCCTGCGCTCGAACTGACGAAGGTTCCGTGTACTGCTGGGGCCGAAATGATTCCGGTCAGGTGGGCCTCGCCCAGATGGGTCCTTTCGAGGATGTCACAGGCATCCAACGCATCGAGTACCCAGCACCCTAGCTTGTCTCTCTTATGACCGGCCCCCAAGCGCCTCGCCGTTCAGGGCTGGGGCGAAGCTTCGGCGTTAAGCGCTGCGCTCAGGCTCTGGGCAAAGGGATTGGGTAACTCCAGAGCCGCGAGGACGGCCCGCACCAAGAGCGTCTCGTCTTCGGTCCAGTGACCATCAGCTTCGGCCGCCGCCATGACCGCTTCTCCAACTCGGCTCTTGAGCTTTGGGCTCATGGACTGGAGGCGCTCAAGGCTGCGAAGTAAGATCTCTGGACCCACCTGCTCTTCGCCTAAGGGCCCGGCGCCGATCTGGACTGGGCCCAGTCGGTCCCGCCCGGCGCCATAGGCCCGGGCGACCTCGCCGGCCC
>PBND01000086.1 GCA_002722845.1 Myxococcales bacterium
AGCGCTAGAATCGCACTCTAGAGGTCGGGGGTTCGACTCCCCCTGACTCCACCAGAGGAAGGATGAAATCATGGCTGTCTGCGCATTGACTGGAAAGAAGGGGATGAGCGGTAATCGCGTCTCCCACTCGAACATTAAAACCAAGCGTCGGCGCGAGGCGAACCTCCAGTCCAAGCGCTTTTTCATCCCGGAGCAAAACCGCTGGGTTCGACTCCGAGTAAGCACCCGGGCCATTCGCACGATCGATAAAATCGGCTTGTTGGCCTATGCCAAAAAGGCTGGTCTCAAGATCTAATCGACTCGGTTTCGGTTAAAGACGGGAGGGAGGCCGAGGCTTCCCTCCTCTCGTTTTTAGCTCAAAACCCAATCCATCGTCCCAACCAGCGACCGTTGATTCGGAGCATGGCCCGACCGGTTTCGGGGGCTGAATCAAGCAGGAACCCCGGGCCGTTGGCGACCATGCTGTGGGCCTGACGCGTTCCTTCGATCGCGACCTCGACCACGGGATCGACCAGCCAATCGCCGGTCAGGAGGAGGAACAGGCCATCCTCCCGTCGGTGGAGTTCAAGCCAGACCGGCTCTTCGACCACAACGGGGCCGGGCCCATCACCACAGTCATAGGGGAGGACTGCGCCGCTGGGCATCCGAAGGGGGGCCTGGGGGGATGTCACCAACACCCAGGGGCTCAGTCCAAAGCGAATCTGCCCTTGAACATCCCAGCGACGCCAGCGCGCTTCGCCCGCATAGCGTACGGCGTAGCCGTGACCGAATGTTGGCAGCACCCGGCTCCTCGGAATCAGCGTGCAGCGGGGTGCGACGCTCCGGGTGGTGGGCACCTCCCCGTGCAGGCGAATGACGCCCTCCATCGGCACCGTCACCAAGTCGAGGAAACCGTCATGGTCCAAATCGGCCTTGGCCGCGCCTCGGCTGGAATATGGGCGGCGGGCATGTCCTGAATCTTGATGGTTATGGGCCGATAAGCCGGCCTCTTCGCTCAGGGAGATAAAGCCCCTTTGGCGTTGCAGCAAAACCACATCTTGGTGGGCACTAAAGCCCTCGCCGATCGGGTCATAGATCATCCCCTGTGTCAGAAAGAGATCATCCTGACCGTCCCGGTCGAAATCATCGACCAAAGAAGCCCAGCCGTAGAGGAGCTGGCCCTCATGGTCCCGTAGCGCAAGACCCAGAGCTTCGGCCCGGTCCAGAGGCGGTTGTTGGCGAAGGTCGAAGAGACGATTCGCCCCCCAATCGCTCAAAAACAGATGCTCCGCATCGCCCTCGACGAACAGGTTCGCCACCCCCATGTAAAAGCCCCAGGCCAGGCGCCCCTCACCAAAAAGGTGCTGACGATACTCGCAGTCTTCGGTCGGGGCGCAACGCAGGTAAAAGGCCCCTGGATCGGTGTCCGGCACCTCCTCCCCGCTGGGAAGGGTCCGGGTCCCCTCCCCCGTGCCGAACGTATCGTTGGCGTAGACGATATCGAGCAGTCCATCGTCATTGAGATCGAGGACACCCAATGCAAGAGTCGATGCTTCTTCGTCTAAGAGCAGGCTGGAGGTGATGGGCTCGAAATCGCCAGTCACCGTCTGTCGCCACGCGATGTTCGATTTGCTGACCGCTTGGCCGTCCACCTCATCCAACTGACAGCCCACCAAGAGATCCCCCCGGCCGTCCTGGTCGAGATCCATGAAGAGGGCTGCTCCAGCCATACACTGCCGGCGAGCGTCCCCCTCGGTGAGGAGTGCCATCAGGTCCGTTGTCGAGCGAAAGGGATGGAAGCGGTGCAGTTCTGCAACGCCCCGACCGAGCACCAACAGTTCATGATAGCCATCCTCTTCCAGATCGAGCCCGTAGGCGGAGTTACGGTTGGTGAGACTGGGTCGGCACTCGTTTGCGATGGGGGTGAAAGCCAAGCGGCCCTCCGTCGACTCATTGGCGTAGATACAGGCCGGTGAACTGCCAAAGGCCGCGGCCACCGATGTCCCGAGAAAGAGATCTAAATCTCGATCACCATCGAGATCGAAGAGACCAGCACCGAAGCCAAAGTCCGGCGGCCCCTCACCGGCCAGCGCCACCGAGTGCTCGGTCAGCGATGCCGGGAATCGACGCTCGACAATAAAGCCTTCGAGGGGATCAACTCGGTCCAGGCAGCGGCCATTGCGGCAGCGCTGTTGTGCGCGACAATCACCATGCCCTAAACAACTATCTGGGGGCAGAACACAGGCTTCATCAACACAAGTGGCTGGCGCCTCACAATGGCTATCCTCTCGGCAACCCTCCTGACAGACCTGTTCCTCACAATAAGCACCAACACCACAGTCGGTGTCCTGGGCGCAGCCCGGACGACAGACCCCCGATGATTCATCACAGTAGTGGCCGGCATCGCAGGGACAGACGAGTAGGCAGACCCCTCCCGTACAACGACGATCCGGCGGGCAGCCGTCCCCACAGGATGCCGGCGCCCCGGCGTCGGTAACGGGTTGCGGAGCGGGTGGTGGTTCATCACATTGGCTCTCCGTGCACCGGAGGCCCGTTTCACAGTCACTGTGAACGATACAGGGCTCGCCGATACCGCCCGTGACCGTACAGGCCGCCAATCCAAAGATGCTGAGAGCCAGTACCCTCAAAAGACACTCCAGGCCCGGGGCATAAAGAGTCGTTCGTAGAGCCGGATAGCGAAGCGGTCCGTCATCCCCGTGATGTAATCGGTCACCCGTTGATGATGGGGTTCGTCGGAGGAGCGACTGTCGAACTCGGCTTCGAACCGGGCCTCGTCAGCCATGAAATACTCCCACAGGAAGTTCAGGATCCCCGCGGCCCGGTCAAAATCTTCAGTCACGGCATCGGTTAAATAAACCCGGTCGTAGAGAAAGTCGCGAAAGGCTTCCAATGCCTGGACAACAGGCTCCGACATGTGAATCCGACCCAAACCACAGGCCTCGCTGGCCTGAACGACATCCCCCACCAAGGTGCTCAACCGCTGCGAATGGCTGCGCCCTAACTGCTCAGCCACTTCGAGGGGTAAGTCGTCTTCGGCCAAGAGCCCCGCTCGGCGCGCATCGTCAAAATCGTGATTCACGTACGCGATGATATCGGCCAATCGCATCACTTGCCCCTCTAAGGTGAGGGCCAAGGTGGCTCGGTTGTCCGTGATCAACTTGCCTTTTCCCTTCGAGTGCTTCGCAATGCCATCGATCACCTCTTCAGATAAATTCATCCCGCGGCCCGACCGGCCTGTCTCGTTGACGATCCGAAGGGTCTGCCGCGCATGATGAAAGCCCCCAGGGATCAGTTGCCGCAGGGTCCGCTCCCCCGCATGACCGAAAGGTGTATGCCCCAGGTCGTGACCCATCGCGATGGCCTCGACCAACATCGTGTTGAGGTGCAGAGCCCGAGCGATTGCGCAGCCCACCTGACTCACTTCGATGCTGTGGGTCATGCGGGTCCGATAGTGGTCGCCAATCGGTGCAAGAAAGACCTGCGTCTTGCCAGCCATTCGCCGGAATGCCTTGCTGTGAACGACCCGGTCTCGGTCCCGCTGAAAGCAAGGCCGCATCAAATCCGGTGCTTCCTCCTGCCTTCGCCCTTTACTGTTTCTCGAAAGGCATGCTCGCGGCCCCAGACTGCGGGCCTCCATCGCTTCGACCTGTTCTCGAATGGACACGTTCGCCTCCAAAGTCTGCTATGCAGCTTACTATAGACCCGCCAGCAAGTCCTGTGCCCAAACCATTTCGTTCAGGCCTAACCAAAGACCGCCCTCAGGCGGCTTTTCGGACCGAAGGACCTTTGCTATAGGCCCGCCGTCGGTCGGACGGCAGGTCCGCCAAGGAGTTGAACTCTCATGACCCGTTCTTGTCTTTCCTCCCTCACTGTTGTCGCCTTTCTGTCCGCTGGTTGCGTCCAGGAAAAGAAGGCGCCGGAACCCTCACCTGCTGCTCCCGTTGCGGCAAAGACCGCGGAGCCTGCCCCCCAACCGGCAGCTGAGGCTTCGGCACCAGCGAATCCAGGCTGCTTCGGTGATCCCAAGGGCGGTGAGCCCCGCGAGGTCACCGCCGGAAGCGTGGCCCTCAAAGGAAACGGCTACACGCTGGCTGCGGCGGCGAGCCCCGAAAAAAGCGGCAAACTGGTGATCGGAATCGTCAGCGACCTCAAGGACAAGCACGATGGCTGGAGCGAACGTCTCAAGGCCTATGCAGCTTGGTTCTCAGAAAAAGGGGTCGAGGCGGTGGTCATCAATGGCGGTGACTTTTACTACGCCGAGCACATGGAGGCCGTTCTCATGGGTTACGCAGAGGCCTTCAAAATGCCCGTGTACGTGATCTCAGGGAACAAGGAAGCCCCGGAATGGTTTCAAGAGATCGCCGCCAAGGTCAGCGCGAAACACAGCAATCTAATCAACGGCAACCGAGTACGAACCCTGACCATGAATGACGTTAGTCTCGTGAGTCTGCCTGGTTACGGGCGGAAGAACTACACCGATCCGGGCGCCTGCCTCTTTGACGATGAGCAGATCGCAACCACCACGGAGCTCCTGAAGGCAGCCCCGGGCAGCGCCAAGGTCCTCGTCAGTCACCAAGCGCCGCTTCAGGACGGTGCGGATGGTGTGGATTTCATGGGTCAACCAAGCCTGGAAGCCAAAGACAAAAAGAATGTGGGTGACCCCCGGGTGACGGCCATGCTGAAGAAGACAGGGACCCAGTTGGCCATCGTCGGCGGCATCAAGGAAGCCGGTGGCCGGGGCACGGATCTCAGTGGCAAGCCGGTGGCCCTTGACCAGATGAATGGTCAGCTCCTTGTCAACCCGGGCCCCGCAGACACCAGTCACTGGACGATGAATGATGGTTCCAGTTCCTGGGGGATGGTGGCTGTCATGAAGATCGACGGTGGGCAAGCGAGCTACGGCATCCTCCGGATGCCTGAGCACAAGCCGGCAAAATAGCCCTTGGGGAGCCTACTTCTCGCCGGCTTCGCCTTTGGTTGGACAGACCCAGCACCTGCGACGGAAAACCCGGCCCAGCTCTTCGATTACCCGAAGAGAAGTGCACTGTGCGAAGCCCCATCCAGGGACCTCAAACCCTTCTGTGAAGTCCACGGGCACTTGGTCGAAACGCCCTTGCCGACAAAGACCCTAAAAAGGGCTCTTGATCGGGTACGCGGTCAACTTTCTCGCAGCGAAGCGCTTCGCCTCCGGGCCCGGCTCCTGGCCCTCAAGGCCTTCCGGAGCCGAGCCTGTCTTAGAGTCGCCGGGAGCCACCGACTTGCCCGAGATGAGGGGCGACTCATCGTCCGCCGGTTTATGCAGGCCATGCTCGCCTACGACGAAGCGATCCGTGCGGCTCCACGAGCCCAAGGCGCTCAACTCCTTCCAGAACTCGCCCAGGTGGTTCGAAGACCCTACGAGCTGGTCGCGGAAGGTCTGGGCTCAGTGCCCGGCCTCAATAAAGAAACTCGTCTGGACCTGATCCCGCCGAGGCTGCTGGAGGCTTTGGGCAATCTGGGTGTTGTGACGGGTCGCCCCCTCTCTGAGGGCCTCACCGGCCGGCTGCAGGTATCCGTCCAAGGCAGCGCTGTTGAACCCCAGCCGGAGCTCTCGTGGATCGATGATAAACTCATCGTGCAAAAGGCTGGCGACTTACGCCCACAAAAGCTCGATGGCGATTTGGCTGCGGAGGTCCTCTCCTCCTATTTGGAAGCCCGGGACAACCCCTGGGCCGGCCCAGCCGCTCGCCTTGCCGGAATCCTGGGACTGACATCCTTACGGGAGCGGCTCATCTTCCTCGCTGACCTCAAGGACGATCCGCTCCACGAGGCTGCGTTGCTGGGACTGACCGCCCTTGGACACCCAGAGGATCAGGCCCGGGTCTTGAGTTGGATCCAAACCCAACCTGCGCCGGCCTCGAAACAACTCGTCATCGCCCTCGGCTTCTTCGGCCAGAGAATCCGGGGGCAGTTACAACGCTATCAGGTGTCGAGGCTGCGCCCTGACCTTTTGGCAGCGGTGCTTTCCCGCTCGGCGGTTTGGGAGCTCAGGGGTTTCTACGAGGCTCGACTCGAACACGACGACGTGAACGTCCGTATCCTCGCCCACGCTGCCTCCCGGGAGCTTCAGCCCCAGGCCTGGATCACTCAGCGACTCTTGAAAGACGAGCACGAGATGGCCCAGTGTGCTGCCCGCAACCTGGTCGACCTCTTTCCCTTGCCCGAGGCGTCGTCAAGCGCCCGGGCCACCTCGACGACTCAGGCCCCGACCCCGCCCAGCGACGCGGGCCCGGAGCTCATTCAAGAGCCAGAAGGTAATGTGGCAATCCCGGATGACGCCCCAATGGATGCCGTCCAGCCAGAAGAAACTGCCCTACCCAGCGAGTAAGGGAGGAATCTTCAGGCTGAGGCCAATGTTCCCGGTAATTCGAAGCTTCCCGAGCATGTAAGCCATGTTGGGGTTCAACTGGCCATCGACGATCAAAACGAGGTCGTCCTCAGAAAGTCCGATGGTGCAGTCTGCGGCCTCATCTTCTCCTTCTGACACCCACTCGCTGGTCTTGCGCATGTCGACAATCCAAGACCCTCCTGCCTCGCCAGTGATATGGAACTGGAAGACGGAACCCTCGACTGAAGCCAGCCATTCGGGCGTGATCCGCTGCACAAGTTGTCGTTCGAAAAATTCGCGAGCGTTCGTTTGACTGGTCATCATGCTTAGAAACTCTCGCCGTACATCGACTCAAGGTCCTCGGCGAACTTCTTCTCGACCACGTTGCGTTTGACCTTAAGCGTGGGCGTTAACTCATCGCCCAACTCAAACTCGACGGGAAGGACTCGGAACTTCTTGATCGTCTCATACCGGGCCAGTCCACTGTTCACCGAGTCGAAAACACTCTGCACCAACGCGACAACCTGAGGGTCCTTAGAGGCACTGCTGAGGTCATCGAAGGCCAAGCCCTGTTCGTCAGCCCACGTTTTCAGGTTCTCCGGATCCAAGGTCACCAACGCGGAGAGATACTTTCGCTTGTCCCCATGGACCACGGCGTGGGCGATATACTGGTTCGCCGCGAGAAGCCCCTCGATCTTCGCAGGGGCCACATTCTTGCCACCGGCCGTCACGATCAATTCCTTCTTCCGGCCCGTGATCTTCAAATAGCCATCATCGAACTCACCGATATCGCCCGTATGGAGCCAACCGTCCCGAATGGTCTCCGCCGTCTGCTCAGGCAAACGCCAATATTCCTTCATCACGCCCGGACCCTTGATGCAGATCTCGCCGTCGGTGGCGATTTTGACCTGAGTCCCTGGAAGCACAGGGCCCACCGTGCCGATTCGGCCTTCACCGCTCCGGTTCACACAGGTGGCAGCCGTGGACTCGGTCATCCCGTAACCTTCAAGAATCTCCACGTCGGCGAAGTCGAAAAAGTAGGCGATTCGAGGGCTCAGTGGCGCCCCACCGCTGACAAAGAATCGCAAGCGGCCCCCGAACTTCTCGTCCAGGGTGGCAGCGATCTTGGCGAAGACCAGCTTCTTAGCGAGGGCCCATTTGAGCCCACCGGGCTTGCCCCCATCGATGCAGCGTTGAGCCATCTCATCGCCCACATCAAGGGCCCAGTTACCCAAGGCCCCCTTGAGCCCGCTGGCCCCTCTGACCTTGCCCACAACACCGGTGTAGACCTTCTCAAAGAGTCGGGGCACCGAGGCCATCAGCGTCGGTCGAACCTCGGCCATATCATCGAGGAGCGTGTCCATGCTGGTTAAGGCGAGTTGGTGCCCTGTGGCGATCCACGCAGCCTTGAGAACCTGGGCGAAGACGTGGGCCAGCGGCAAGAACAGGAGTTGGACATCTTCCTCCGAGAGGATGCGCACATTCTCCACGCTCTCCGCTTCATAGCCCATATTCTCATGGGTGAGGACGACGCCCTTCGGCAGCCCGGTCGTTCCGGAGGTGTAGATCAAACAGATGAGGTCATCGGCGGTGATCGTGGCTTCCCGGGTCGACACGACGTTCTCATCGGCCGCCAAGGCAGCCTCACCATTGGCCATGACCTCATCCAGAGTGACGACCCAATCACCATCCCCCTCGCCCGCAAAGACGATCACCTTGCGAACGCTGGGAATCTCTGCGCGGATCGACTTCAGCTTGTCCACCTGTTCCTGGTCTTCGGCGAAGACGATGGAAGACTCCGAATTGGAGATGATAAAAGCGCATTCGCTGGCGGTGTTCGATTGATAGATCGTCACCGTCGCAGCACCGCTCATCATGACGCCCAGGTCAGCGAGGATCCACTCAAGACAGGTGTTACCGAGAATGGAAATTCGGTCACCCTTTTCGATGCCCATGCCGATCAAGCCTGCTGCGACCACATCCCCTTTCGCAGCGAGTTCAAGCCATGAGAGACTGCGCCAGGTGCCCTGCTCGCGAAACTGAACCGCAGAGCGAGCGCCTCGGGTCGCAACCGTATCTCTAAAGATCTTTGTGAGCGTACGTGCCAAGCGGAACTCCATCTTCGCCAACAAGGCGGCAGGCGTGCTTAGGAGCGGCCGACCAAGGTGTCAATCGCGTACCGCTGAGCAACTCGTCGCACCAGCGCAGCCGACGGGGCTAGTCTCTCGGCACGCCTCGAGAGTGCTCGCCCACAGCCGTCCACTGAAGCCCATTTTCGGCGGGACGAAGCCGACCCACATAGTACCATCCACCGTCGCCGGCCGGGCCCAAACGGAAGGCCTGTTCGGCAATGAGCTCCTGTCCATCATTCCAGGCCCTCAAAGTGGCACTGTTCGTCCGGTTCCCGAAGGTTCGAACCGCGATGCGGTAGGTACTCTCTTGGGCCAAGCGGCTTGCCCAAATGTATTCAGTTCCGGCCCCCTCCCGGATATCATGGGTGTAACGTGGCCCTTCGTCGGCCGACCATTCCGGCTGGTGTTGCCGGGCCCAACAGTCGCTATCCGCTCCCGTTTGGGTGTTAAAGGCCATGGAACAGAAGTTGAGATTACATTCCCGGCCTGCGCCCTGGCATTCGTCGTCAGCCTCGCAGGCCTCCACATGACGTAGCGGCACCATGTGCAAATCCAAATCCCGATCGCCTTCCCAGGCCAACTGGAGGAAAAATCCTTCAGTGGGTGGATTGGCCTGGAGGGAGACGAGACAAGTCCCAAGGGCCCCATCGGCCCGATGGGCCCGCACAGTGAAGGTCCAAGCGCCCACCCGAGGGACCCGGGCGAGGGTGCTACTGTCGCCAGGTTGTTCGATACGCAGGCCATCGCCCCCAGCGCCAGCATCGAGGACCCACTGGACCCGCGTGAGGGGTGCACCGGTGGGATCTTCGGTGTAGAGGGTAAACTCCTGCCAAACCAGCACCTGGGGTGCGACATTCTCTTGACCGAGAACGCCACAATTCAATCGAAAAGACACCCCATCAGGGCTCGGCCCCGTGTCCTGTGGCCCCCCATCACTTGGGCTGGGCGGGTCCCCCCGAAGACAGCGGTGCTCATCGCCACAATAGAAGCCCAGCGGACAAGCGCTATGGTCTCGACAGCCAACCCGGCATTGGCTGGACTCCGTGCAATATTCACCTACGCGGCAGTCCCCATGCCCCTGGCATTGAACCGTTCCCGCATCGAGGGGCCCGAACTGCTCGCAGGCCCCATCCTGATTGCAAAAACTACCGGCGGCACAGTCCCCATCGGTCACACAGCCGGGGCCACAGCTTCCTTCCCGACAGCTCAAGCCGACAGGGCAAGGAGCTGTGGGTGAACAGCCGGGCGTGCACCGGGCTTCGATGCACTGCTGGCCCGCCTCACACTCACCGTCGGCCTCGCAGGACCGGGCACAGTTACCATCGGAACAGGTTTCTCCGGTGGCACAGTGGGAATCCAGACTGCAGCCCTGAATACAGCGGCCATCGGCACCACAAGTGGCGAAGGGCCCGCAGTGGGAACTCTCGGTGCAAACCCGGTTCATCGGGCAGCCGGCGAGGAGCGGCACCAACAGTAGGAACGCGAGCAGTCTGCACGATTTCATCACCACTCCAAAACCAGATCGATGGGGGCTCAACGCTTATCCTCCTTCACCGCAATCCTCAATGCCTTGAGGTTCAGCGGCTGAAGGGCGTCGAGCAAGCGGACGATCTCGCCATGGTGGGTATCCTCATCGGCCTCGAGGCGAACCGTCGTGTCCACCTGCAGACGATGAGCAAGGTCTTCAAGGGCAACGGGTTCGCCGTCGAGGATCAGACTTGCATCCTCAAGCATCGTGAGAACCTGTACATCAGCCTGGGCCTGCCGGGTCGTCCCCTTTTTCGCTTCGGGCAACTCCACACCGAGACTGCGAGTGGCATCGAAACTGGCGGTCACAACGAAGAACAACAGCAGCAGGAAGACCACATCGATGAGGGCGGTTAGATCGACGATGGCCGGTGGACGCCGCCCGGCACGACGGAAATTCATCCATCCATCCGTTCACCCAGGGCCGCGGCAAAGCCTTCCAACTCGGTGATCCGAGCCTCCAGCCGACCGATCAAGATTTGCCGAAGAATAAGGGCTGGGATCGCCACCATCAGGCCCAAAACCGTTGTGATCAGCGCCATCCAAATGCCGCCGGCCAGGACCTGGGCATCCCCGGCGCCGGCCACGGTAATTCGCTGGAAGACTTGGATCATCCCGAGGATGGTCCCGGTGAGACCCAACAACGGGGACACAGCGGCAAGGGTCGAGAGCCAATCGATGCCTCGTTCAAGGCGGCGTCCTATTTGCCGACCGACATCCTCCAGACGCTCCCGGCGAGTCGCTGGGTCCCCCTCGGCCGCCTGGAGCAGTGCGCCGCCAAACCGGCCGCCGACAGAGCCGTTGGTAGAAACGAACCGAACGGTTACGAACTTCTTGCCTTCGTCAATGGCCTGCAAGCATTCGCTGGCCCACGCAGCCGGCAGCACATTACGCTGCCGAAAGAACCACCATCGCTCGATGAAGATGGTGAGAACGCCAAGGGCGCAGGCCACCAGCGGCCAGGCCAGCCACCCAGCTCGAAGCAACCACTCGTTCATCAGCCCGCATCCACGAGGCCAGCATCATCGATGTCAGGTGGTCCGCCGTCGTTCGGCCCCACAGAGCCGTCCCCGGGGCCACCATCCTCGACACCACCATCCCGAAGGCCGCCGTCGCCTCCATCATGACCACCGCCCGGCAGGCCCGCATCAAGAACCTCTCCGGGCATGAGCAAACGAAGGCTCAACATCTGGTCCGCATCAGGGCCGGGCCAAAAGACCAAATCCGTCGAACCGGCTTGAGCCGTGTCGAGGCGGTAATTCAGCACGTCGCCGCTGCGACCATCGAGGGTCCCGATATAAAGGCCACTCTCCGTGCGTTCGAGTCGAAACTCTTCCTGGGACTGAACCTCTCCCTGACGCGTCCGCCGAAAAGCGACGCGGACCCAGCCAATCGCCTGATCCGAGACCACGTCCGCAACCACAGTGTACGGCCCTGGCGCATCGGTTGCCCCGGTCGGGGTGATCATTCCCTCGGCTCGAAAGCAAACGGGCATTTCGCCACACAGCTCAGCCGCGCCCGAGCGCGCAGCCTGCGTGCAACCGGCCCCGGCCAATAGCACGATGATGAACCACCTGCGTTTCGTCCAATCGACAGTCATTCTTCTCCCTCGCTCTGGGTGTTGCCACTGTTCGCCCGCGCGCGTACGTTTGCACAAGGATCACAGCTTGAACCCAGATGGGTTGTAGCGGGGTACAGGATAACCTGAAAGTGGCGAGCAAGCAGGAAACCGTTTCCACGACCGCTCTGCAGGTCGAAACCGAGTTGGAAGAGTTGCCACGACTCCTGGCCATTGAACCATGGCTGGAGCATCGCTCTGTTCTTTTTGTGGGCCAACCTTCTGAGAAGGTCCTGCTGTGGCTTAAGCGTCTCGGTGCAGCCTCCATTTCCGTGTTGGGAGCAGGGAGCACCCAACTTCCCAGTCACATCGAGAATTGGGATGAGGAAGGCGGCCTGTCGGCCATTCCATCGGAGAGTCACGAACTTCTCTTCGTCGAAGATCTCGGCGCCCGCTTAGCCGACGGCCCTGGGGCCTTACAGTCCCTGAGCCGAGTCATGACAGGTGACGGCATCCTGCTGGGGGTCCTGCCAGCCGATGGCGAGCACGTCGGCATGAGCATGATGGCCCACGCGAAGGGCTGCCATCGACTCGCCTATGGCGAGATCATCGATCTACTAGAAAGCCACTTTGACGATGTTGCCGTGGCATCACAGGTTCCGATTCTCGGCTATGCCATGCTGCCCAATGGTGCCGACGGGGAGTTGCACTTCGACGCCCGTATTCACAACACAGCTGAAGAGCCGCCCCTCTATTACCTCATTTGTGCTTCGGCTGAGTTACCGCCGGATCCAAAGGCTCGCCTGGTTACCCTCAGTTACGACCGGCTCAGTGACCGTGTGGGACAGGTCGTCGCGGGTCTCAGCGAGCGACTCAACGATCTTGAGGATGGCAGTCGAGCCCGCCGCCAAGAACAACAAGCAGTCGTCCAACAGCTCACCCAGCGTTTAGGCGAGATCGAAGACCGAGAGCGGGACCGATTGAGTGCGCTGGAGAAGGCTTCAGATGACAACCGCCAATTAGAATCCGCCCTGCAGGACCGGGACACCCAACTCGTCCATCTGCGCGAGCGTGAAGCCGAACTGAACCATCGTCTTGGTGAGGCGGAAGCTCAAGCGCGCGACCACGCCGGTGCGCTCACCCAAGCCACAGAAGATGCTCGGCAGCTCAAAGTCACACTGCAAGAACGAGATGCCCAATTGTCGGAAATGCGTCAGCAGGAGTCTGTGGGCCAAACCGCTGCTCAAGAGGCTCTGCAGACGGCCCTCGATGCAGCGGAAGCCAAACTCCAGACAGCGCAAGACGAGATGGACGCTCAAGCTGAGGTTCGGGCAGAACTCGAATCCCTCCAAGAAGCGTTGAGGGCTGAGGTGGGCCGTTTGGAGCGCGAGGTTACCCACCTTGAATCTCAGTACCAGAGCGAGCAGGCGCGCAACCAAGACAGCGAAGCCCTGGCTGGTCGCCTCGACGCGGTGAGCCGTGAGCGGGATCGCCACAGTCGATCGGCCACAGCCCTCGCCGTGTCGTCAGAACAGCGATCGGCGGAATGCCATCGCCTCCGCACCCGGGGTCAGCGCTTGCAACGAGAGTTGCGACGAGTCCGCTTGGATGCGGCGGAAACCCAACGGCGGCGCCTCCAGTTAGAGCAACTGCTGGCTGACGCCCAGTCCCTCATTGAAGACCAGGCCAACTCCCATCGTGATGCGGCCTCGCAATCGGCCCTGGCCACCCATCTCCAACAGCAGTTGAGCCATGCGTTGGCCCAAGAGGAAGACCTTAACGAGCGACTCGGCCACCTAGAAACGACCCTGGAAGCGAAACAGGCGCAGCTCCAGGAAGAGACGGAGCTTCGCCGTCGAGTCGAGACGACGGCTCAAGGGCTGGTGAGCCAACTTGAGCGCCAAGAGGCGGAGATCGAGGAGCTCCAGACTCAAAAAGAGGCCCGTGGCGCCGAACTGGATGACCTTCGCCAGCAACTGCATGGGCGGACGAGCGCTTTTGAAGATGCTCAGAAGGAATGTTCGGAGCTCGCCGAGCGCATCGATGATGAGGTCAAAGAACGCCTCGAGCTCGTCCAAAAACTCACCGAATCCAGAGGTAAGGAGCAGCAGCTCGAGCAAGAGATCAAAAGGCAAGTCGATGTCATCGCCTCCCGAGACGAAGAACTCCAGGCTGTTAACCTCCGCCTAGAGAGTGCGCGACTCACCGCATCAACGGTTCAAGAATCCCTGAGCGAGTTACGGGCTAAGGGCTCACCTGCTTCCAATAGCCCAGAGGCTGAGGAGGCCCTCAAAGCGTCCCTCAAAGCCCTGGCTGAACAAGGCGAAACGCTCGCAAAGCTCGAAGCCGAGTGTGCCTTACTCCAATCCCAAATTAGTCATCAGGATGCGACCGGTTCCAGCCACGTCCAAGCCCTTCATCATGAACAACAGGCAAGAATCGCCAATCTCATCGAAGAGCGGACACGCCAAGAGGCTGAAGTCGCCCGGCTGCGGGCAGAGGCGGACCAAGCAGCCATCGCGCGTCAGGACCTCTTGGTCGCTCGACGAGATCTAGAGGCCTTGAAATCGGAGCACGACGCGCTCCTGAGTCAGGTCGGCGAACTCTCTCAACCCAGTGCATCATTAGAAGACATGCTGGAACAGCACCGCATGCTACTCACCGAGGTGGATGCGCTCCGGGAGCACCGGCGCCAGGCGGAAGCCCAGCGAACCGAGGCTGAGGCCCAGTTGGAGGCCATCAGCGAAGAGAAAGCCCAAGCTATTGCCGCGGTCGCGGCTGCCGAGCAGGTGAACGCAGAGCGAGCAACAGAACAAACCGCGAAGCTCGAGGCGATGGAACAACGCTATCGACAGGAGATCAAAGCGCTCCGCCTGGTCTTTGACCAAGAACTCTCTGAAGCACTGCAGGCTGCAGAACGACGAGAAGCAGAGGCACGCGCGGATGCGCGCCGGGCGAGAAGCGGGCTACCTCAGCCCGTTGACGATGAAGAAAGCAAGGAAAGCGTTGAGTTAGCCGAGGCTCGGGAAGCGCTCGAAACCGCACAAGATGAGCTTGATGCCTTGCGAGCAGAGGTCCTGCGTCTCCAACAACAGCAGGCTCCCTCCATAACTGAGCCCGACCAGACCCAGGACTCCGCCCAATTAGAAGCGGAGCGTGAGGCACGACAAAGAGCCGAGGCTGCAATCAGTCAACTCGAGTCCGAAAACGCCCAGTTGCTGCGGGCCCAGCAAGCCGTCGACAATCGGGAAGCAGAGATGCTCCGAACCATGGAAGAGCGTGCGGCACTCCAAGACGAGAGTCGAGCCTTCGCCTTAGCCCAACGGGCCGCACGACTCCTCAACTTGATCGAGCGGCTCGAACAAGCCGCCCCCCAGGCTTAAGGAGGCCCAATGCCGAACACCGATTCCGCACTGCGAGAAGCACTGGAAAAACTGCTCGCAAGGGCTGTGAAGTTGGGTGCGAGCGACGTCCACCTGAAAGCAGGCTCGACCCCGCGGGCCCGGATGGATGGCAAATTGGTGAGCTTCGGCAGCGAAAAGCCCTTGGCAGCTGACCTCATTCGAAAGTGGGCCGAACTCATGACGAGCCAGGCCGTCTTCCGAGAGTTGCTTGAAGAGCGGGAGGTCGACTTCGCCTACCAAATCCCTGGCATGGCCCGGTTCCGCGTCAACGCACACCATCAGCGGGGGGCCATGGGAATGGTCATGCGGATCGTCCCCCAAGTGGTCCGAGGCGTCGTCGAATTGGGCTTACCTGAGGTGCTCAATAGTATTTGCGAGGCCAAACGTGGCCTGATCCTCGTGACCGGTGCCACCGGCAGTGGCAAGTCGACAACGCTCGCTGCGATGGTTGATCACGTCAACGCCATCGACGCGGTCAATATCGTCACCATTGAAGACCCCGTCGAGTTCGCGTTCCGGGACAAGTCCGCCACCATCCTGCAACGGGAAGTGGGCATGGACACGAAGAGCTTTGCGAAAGCACTAAGGAGCGCGCTTCGACAAGATCCCGATGTCATCCTGATCGGTGAAATGCGCGACCTGGAGACCATCAAGATCGCCCTGACTGCCGCAGAAACAGGGCACCTCGTGTTCTCGACCCTGCATACGAGCTCTGCAGTCGAGACCGTCAGCCGGGTCATCTCAGCCTTTCCCCCGCACCAGCAGGAGAATGCCCGCCGTCAACTTGCCAACGTGTTACTCGCGGTGGTGACCCAGCGGCTCGTCCCCACAGGCAACGAGGGCCGAATCGCCGCCTGCGAAATTATGCGCAGCTCCTCGAGAGTCCGTGAATTGATCGTCGATGCCGAACGGACCCATGAGATTCACGAGTCCATGGAACAGAATCAAGTGACCCTCGGGACCCAAACCTTCGATCAGGCCCTTATGAACCTGTTGAACAGCGAACAGATCACCCGCGATGTGGCCTTGGCCTTCGCCGATTCTCCCGACGATATGCGACTGCGTATGGATGGTGTTCGGAGCAGTACAGATCAAGGCTATACGCCAGCGAAGAGCCCGAGCCCAAACGAGGGGCCGGCTTCCCGGTCTCGAGGGCCAGGTGGCGATGACGATGGCATCGAACGCTTCTGAAAGGTCGCGTATCTACGCCACGTGCATTCGCCTGCTGAGCCGACGGGAATACGGCCGGGCCTCCTTGCGCCGCAAACTACAGACGAAAGGTTATGACGCAACACTCTCAGAAGAGGTCTTGGATCAACTGATCGCCTCAGATCTGCAAAGCGACGCCCGCTGTGCTGCTGCGATCATCCGAACGGGGGGCCACCGCGGGTGGAGTCGCCGGCGTTGCCGGTCCCGGATGATCCAAGAAGGACTGGGTGAAGAGACCATCTCCGCAGCCCCCTGGCCCAATGATGATGATGAGCGTGCTGCAGCCCGTGCCCTCTACCTGAAATGGCTCGGGAACGGGCCCGTCGACGCCAAAAAAAGACGACGTGTCCTGCAACGCCTGGCCCGCAGGGGGTTTTCCATCGGCTTTCTCCTCGATGACGATGCCCCATTCGGGGATCGCTAATTATTTCCCCCAGGGCCTTAGGCTCCCTATAATCTTCGCGCGGGCCGCCGTGCCTGAAGAGTGAGTACCCATGTCTTTTGCAACCTTCACCAATGCCGTCCGGAGCCTAGGACGAGTCAAGAAGGTCGCTGGCGTCTTCATCAAGCATGGCTATGGCGATATCGTCCGCCGGCTCAACTTGCCCCTACCGGCGACCCGCGTCACCGCCGAACCCGGGACCAAGGCCAGGGCGGAGCGCCTCCGAATGGCCTTCGAGGAACTCGGGCCTGCCTTCGTTAAGCTGGGCCAAACCCTCTCCATGCGTCCCGACCTTCTCCCGGCCGAGTTTATCGATGAACTGCGACGACTTCAGGACCGGGTGCCACCGGTGCCGTATGCAGAAGTCTCCGCCGCCATCGAACAAGCCCTCGGCGGCCCCCCTGAAGCTCTTTTCCACTCCTTTGACCAAGAGCCCATCGCTGCCGCTTCCATCGGCCAGGTGCACGGAGCAACCATCGTTGACGACGAGGGGCAACTGATCGACGTCGTGGTCAAGATCCGCCGGCCCGGTATCCGCCGGATCGTCGACCAAGATCTTCGAGTCGTGTCCCTACTCGCTGACGGTCTGGTGAATTATATCCCAGAGAGTCGGGCCCTCAACCCCAAAGGACTCGTGGATGAGTTTTTCAAAACCATCCGCAAGGAGTTGGACTTCCGCGAAGAGATGATGTCCCTCAAGACCATCGCTAAGAACTTTGAAGACCAGCAGGATTTCCTGATCATCCCCACGGTCTACGAAGGCCTTTCCTGCGAATCGGTCCTCACGATGGACCGACTGAAGGGAACGCCGCTTTCCGATACAGACGCGATTCATACCCTTCCTTGTGACTTAAGTGAGGTGGCCCGACGCGGTGCCGGATGTATCCTCGATATGGTGTTCAACCACGGCGTCTTCCATGGGGATCTTCATGCCGGCAACCTGTTCATTTTCGATGAAGGCAAGATCGGACTCATCGACTTTGGCATCGTAGGCCATCTGGATCCCAGGACCCGTGAAACCGTGGCTGATCTGTTACTCACCCTTGTGAACGGCGATTACCGGCGATCCGCCCGTCTTTATGCAGAGCTCGGTGAGCGGATCGACCCCGACATCCCGCCAGATCTTGACGCTTTTGCTTCGGCCCTAAGCGCTGTTTGGGAACCCTCACGCAATCGACCACTCGGTGAAATTCAGGTCGGTGAACTCCTTTTGGAAGGCAGCAAGGCGGGGGCTGCCTCCGGGATCATGTTGCCTCAGGAACTCCTGCTTCTCTTCAAAGCCCTGCTGACCCTCGAATCCATGGGTCGAACACTCGATCCCGATTTCGATGTCAGCGGCGTGGCCCGGGCCTATATCGAGACCCTCATGGCCCAACGCTTCGACCCCAATCGCTTGCAAAAGGAGTTTCTGGGCACGTCGCTCGACCTCTACAACCTGACACGGGATGGACCCACGCTACTCCTCGACCTCTTGAAACGGCTCGGGGACGGGGCCATGCGGCACGAGGTGCAGATCAAACATCTCGAGCAATTATCCCAAAGCTTAGACAACAGTGCCAATCGGCTTTCCGGTGGCATTATGATCGCCGGGATCGCCGTCGCTGCGGCCATCCTCATGGCGGCCAGTGACTCCTGGATTCTCACTGGTTTCGGCCTCGCCATCGGCGGCTTTGGAATGGTGGTCGGCGCCTTCGTACTCTTTAAAGTGCTCAGGAGTTGGTGGCGCTCCGAATAGGGCGCTTCGACGCTTACGCTATTCGTCTTCGTCGACGACCGTCGCCCCGGTGTCCTGGGTATCATCGGGGTGCAAGATCTCGGTTGGTTCATCGGGGTCAACCCGAATCAAAACCACGGTGACGTTGTCGTGGCCCCCATTCTCGTTGGCCTCATCGATCAAGGATTGAGAACACAACTCCAAATCGGTCCGGCCTTGCTGCATCACCTCTGCGATCTCGTCGTCGGTAATCATCCCGGAGAGACCGTCGGAGCACAGTACATAAAAGTCACCGACTCGAGGCTCAATGGGCGCGATATCGACTTCGACATTGGCCCGCATGCCGAGGGCACGAACGATCACATTCTTGTGGGGGAATGCCTCGATCTCCTCAGGGGTCAGGCGGTTGGTTTTCAGGTAATCGTTGAGCAGACTATGATCCCGGGTCAGTTGTTCCAACTTGCCATCGCGCAGTCGATACCCCCGGCTATCGCCAACGTGGGCTATGTATGAACCATGGGCATCCATGTAGGTTGCAACGAGGGTCGTCCCCATGTTCTCGCAGCTCTTCTTGGCCTTCGCAGTCTCGAAAATACATTGATTGGCCAGTTTGACCGCGACCTCAAGGCGCCCCGCCTCGTAGTTGAGTTTCTTCGAGCCCTTAAAGGGCCAGGTCTTTTCTTGGTCCTCGGCGGTCTCTCTGAAAAATGTACCGAGGCTTTCCACGGCCATCGCACTGGCGACCTCACCGCTGGCGTGTCCGCCCATGCCGTCTGCGAGCACGAACAAAGAGTCATCCTCGTAGATGGCAAAGGCATCCTCATTGTGGTTTCGCTTACGACCGACATCGGTGCGGCCGAAGACGGTAAATCTCATCTTCGTGAGTCCTTCATCAGGCAAAGGTTCTCTAACGACTCGATGCTTTGAGGGTCAACCGATCTCCGGGCCCAATTCCAAAGCGGGCCACGGCCCCCGGCGCGAGTTCCAATGCCGCACCGCCAAAGACACCCCTTGGGCCAAGATGCCAAGGGTTCAATGGGTCTCGAATAGAAAGCACTTGGCCCTCCCGGTCGAGCATGACGACTGCGATCGGAATCCCCATAAAAAAACTGTGAACTCGGGAGCAAGGCTCGATCCAGAGGGCTTCGTTTGGCGCCAAACGGCGACGCCCAAGCCATCCCCAGGAGCGAGAAAGGAAGGTCCGGGCGACCTGTAACTGAAGAGGCAGCTTCTTCCCGTTGTGGATTAAATGGACGGTGGGGGCCAAGGCTTAGGCCTTTGGCAACAGGTCGAGGGTCGCATCCAACTCGGCAACCTGTTCCGAGCGCCCGAGGGCCTCGTACTGCGCACGGGCGAACTCGAAGGCCTGGCGGGCCCGGCCTTCCATCCCGCGCTCGACGAGAATCTCCCCGGCCATCACTAAGGGCCACGCGAGATCTCCGTCCGCCATGCCCGACGCAGTGATCATGTTGAAGCCAACGCTAAAGTGGTGATCCCAGGTGTCCCAATCCCGACGGTCCGCAAAGCAGGGCAGTAAAAAGACATGGACGCAGCCGAGCCAGGCCTTGCTGCCCGAATCCTCGAAGATGCGGATCAAGGGCTCAAGACTCGCCTGAGCATGATGGAACTGGCGCTGCTGGAGTTGAACGAGCGCGAGATTGAGTTGGACCACGGACGCAATGTTCGAACCAAGAGCCTGGTGGATCCCCAAGACCTGGCGATAGAGGCCCTCTGCCCGGGCATAATCACCTTTCAGGCGGGCGACTTCAGCCAGACCGTTCACCGACGTTGCCAGCCCCCGCTGATGGCCACTGCCCTTCATCACTTCGATGCCGCGCCGAAACCACCGCTCCGCCGAGTCCGTATCCCCACGCTGCTGGGCAACAAGGGCCCGCCCCACCACGGCTGCCCCTTCATCAGAGGGGCGGTAATCGCCCAAGCGTCGATACAAGGTCGAAGCAGCCTGGAAACACTGATCTGCCAGATCAAGATCCCCGGTGATTCGCAGCATCATCCCCAATTTATCGGTGCACTCGGCCGTCAACCGGGCATCGCCTAATTGGGTCGCATGGGCTCGGGCATGCCGAATGAAGCGCGTCGCGTTCGCCATGTCGCCCTTTTTGTAATGCACGACGCTCGTTTCCCGCAGGATGGCCGGGAGCAGTTTCTTCCAGCCGTATTTTTGTACGCCCTGCATGGCAAACGCAGACCATTTAAGCGCACTGTCATAGCGCCCTTCGTATTGGTCCTGCTGAATCTGTAGATAACTCTGCTCCCCCCAAGCGATGTCACCGTGAGGCCGCCCAAGTTGCTCCAGGAGGGCCCGTCGGCGCTCGAGTGGAAGCCGGGCCCCCGTCACACTGCCCCCCTTCCAGAGCTCCTCGACCGCCTGAGAAAGCGGCGCCAGGGCTGATGCCAATTCCTGCGCCTGCTCGAGATGGTGGGCGACTCGAACGGCCAAGCCCGGAACTCGAGCCTGACGGGGTCGCAGCATTGCGGCGCAGGCTCGATGGCGGTCAAACCATGTTCCCATCTCGCGACTCTGGGCTTCCAGGCTCTCTCGAAACATCCCGTGGGCAAAGGCCCAGCCACCCTGGCGGCGCAATGCAAGCCCCTGACCCATCAGGCCTTCGAGTAAGCCCGGTGGACGCTCGATGCCGGCCCGCTGGCACGACTCGGCCCACTCTTGATCATCGACTTCGATACCCAGTGCGGCGGCCTGGTGCAGGCTACCGAGTGCTCCCGAACGAGCCTCGGCCGGTACGACTGCGAGCAGTTTCTCTACCCGCTGCATCCAAACGCCATGAATATCGCTGGGAAGTGTCGCGTCGAGTTGACCGGAGACCTCAAACCCCTCCCGAGTCGGCACGAGCACTTTGCGTTCGATCCAGTCACCGACGATCTGGACCGCAAAGAGAGGGTGACCATGGGTCCGCTCTTCAATTCGGTCGACGACCTCACCCTGGACAGCCAAGGCCTCCGAAATCAGCTTCCTCTGATCAGCCGCCTCCAGGGTGCCGACCGTGATCCGCCGACAATCCGGGCGCTGCAATAGTTCTTTAAGGAGTAACGCTTCCTGGGGCTGTTGCGGCAACGCTTCATCTCGAGCCGTCATCACGATGAGCAAGGGAAAGCTAGCCAAACGCTGGCCATCGAGGAGGTCTGCGATAAACTCCAAAGCATCCCGACCCCAGGGTACATCCTCAACCCACAGGATGACCGGGCGTTGCCGAGCAGCTCGCTCCAAGACCCGACGGATGAGGGAATATCGCTCACTGGTTTGTTCGAAACGGACCGTTTCCTGCCCCTTCGGGCTCGGGTAAACCAACTCAGTGAGGGCCTCCCATTCATAGGCATCGGTCACGCCCTCCTGAACGAGCCGTTGGCGCAAGCGCTCCTTCACCCCTGCCCGATCAAGGCCCAAGACTCGATAGTGCCGAGCCACCATCGGGCTGAGTCCCACAGAAGGCCCGACCCCCGTATCATGAACCGCTTTGATCACGTCGGCCGCGCCCCGCTGCCAGGCCCGGCGAACCATCCACTCGGTCAGTCGGCTTTTGCCGTGTCCGGCCGGACCGTGGATCAGAATAGCCTCCGCACGGGCAGTTCGGCGAACGCGGACGAGGGCATCCCAGATCTCCTCCCGTTGCCGATCCCGGTCGACCAGCGGCACTTCGCGCAGCCCATGAAGGGCCAGCCCGGCTGAGAGCAACTCCGGGTGCTCCACCCCTTCCGGTTCGCCGCAGTTGGGGGGCATTGGTGCGACGGACCGAACCACGCTTCCCCGCACCCGCGTCTTGTCCAACTGGAGTAAAGCATTGCGTGCATCGGCTGCTTGACCAAAACGTTCGGCCGGGTCTTTGCGCAGCATCAGACTGATCCAGCCGCCAAAGCCTGGTGGCGTCGCCACGACCGACGTAAAGCCAGGCAAAGGGGTCTCGACTTGAGCTCGCCGAATGGAAGGACCATCTTGGTATTCTCGGTAGAGTTCCTTGCCCGTGGCTAAGGTCCAGGCCAAGCACCCCAAACTGTAAAGGTCAGCGGAAGGACCCACATCTCGCCAACGGGCTTCACAGACCTCCGGCGCAAGATAGCAGGCATGGCTTCCCGGGGGCAGCCCGCGATGATCGTGCAGATCCTGGGCTTGGCCCAGCAGAAAATCACTGATCTTGTAACCAGGCCGGGGGTCCTTCGAAACCGCCTGCCAAACGTTACCGGGATGGAGATTGCCGTGGATGACCTCGCGAGAATGGGCCAGGGCGAGGACGTCGAGCAGATCGAGGCAAAGGTCCCGCAGTTGAGGCCAGCCCGTCGTTGCACGGGCCGGTACAGCCCCCCCGGAACACCGCTCGAACAGACTCCAGACCATCCCCACTTTCAGTAATCCGCCGGCCCGGTCGGCGTCCTCTTGGCTCACCGTGCCCAAGGCCAGGGGGTAAAGGACACCGGGATGGTGGAGAAAGGCCAGCGTGCGAATCTGAGCGAACTGGGCTTTGAGGAGTCGCTCGGTGGGTAGCCCTTGCGACGGCTGAGCCAGCCGCACCATCGCCGGCACCTGGAGGTCCCCATGAACGGCCTTGAAAAGCCCCGGCCCCATGGGCTCGATGAGTTGAAAGCCCCCCAGTTGCAGACCGCTCATGAGGCGAACTGCTCCAGCATCTTACGAATCCGCTCGGCCTCCTTTGCGTCCTTCATATCTTCGTACATCTGGAGACCGAGTTGACAGACATGCTTGGCCCGTTCCCTGCGGCCCATATCGAGGCAGATCTGACCAGCCAGCGCGAGCGCCTTCGCCAGGTCGGCTTGACGAAACATGGTCTCCCGCAACAAACGCTCAGCGACCCTGAGTTGCCCGTCGAACTCTTTCCAGAGGTTTGCCTGAGCAAGAGTCGGCAGAATCACGCACCGGGCCGAGGCTTCCCACTGCTTCTGGCCGTTTTGTGAGAAGAAGGCGGCGCAGACCTCAAGCAGTCGCCGGGCCTCCTTATAGTTCGCAGCATCGATGTGGGTGAGTGCCAGATTCAAACGGGCTGTATTGACAAAGGAACCACCCAGCTGACCAAAGCGGTCGATCGCCTTCGAGTACCACTCCATGGCTTCATCAGTCCGGCCCTGCTTGCGAGCCAACTCGGCGACACAATTGCCCGCTTGGGCCATCCCGCGCACCAAGCCCAACTCCTGGAAAACATCCATCGCCTGCTGAACCAGTGGTTTCGCTTTATCGAGACGGTTCGTCGCCAAAGCGACCGACCCGAGCATCATATAGGCTTCGGCCCGCCAACGGGTCGAACGGCGATCCGTCCCAAGCACTCGCACCGCCTGTCGAAACAGGGCGGCGCCGCCCTGAAACTCGCCCTGCGCAGCATGAACCTGGCCAAACTTGATCGTTGTGACCGCCTCGGAATAGCTGTCCCCCATCTCCCGAAAGCCCTGCACGGCTGCCTGGTAATGCACCATGGCACCGCCGTAGTCGGCCTGCTCAAAGAGCGCTTTACCTAAGACTTGCTCACACTCCGGCGCGATCCCCGCCCAGCCAAAGCTCTCAACCCCTCGCAGGCCCTCGAAGGCCAAACGCTCGGCTTCCTGCCATTCACTGCAAAGGATATGGTACCAAGCCTTGGCCATCAGATTCTCACCGTGCGGTTGATGGCTGGGGGGGACTCCTGCCGCCTTCAATGCAGCGCCACGGAGTTCGATGCAGTCCGCCAGCGCGTCGGTGTCCTGGCGATGGAGGGCCTCTCGCATCCCTTCGAGCAGGGGGGGAAGTGCATCAAAGGTATCCCCAGCCAGGAGCAGATGCCGGCCAAGGCGGGCCGCATGCCCCGGTCGCTTCTCCTCAAGCCCACGGATCATTTGCGCACATGCACGATGAAGTGCCTGCCCCTCACCTTCTTCGTCCGCGTGACGGCTCAAACATTCTTGGAGGAGGGCATGGGCAAAGGCCCAGCCACCCTCCCGTGGCTCCGCCAGACCTCTTGCGACCATGGCTTCCTCAACCCAAAGGGGCAACTCGAAGCCATCGGCTTGGCAGGCAGTGCTCAGTTCGACGGAGTCGACTTGCTCGCCGAGGCAGGCCGCGATCAACAACGCACGGAAAGCTTCCTTGCCGTTGGGCTGCCCGGCCACCAGGCTCTCGACGCGAGTGACCCAGAGGGTCTGGATACTTTCGGGGACTTCGGGTTTCGCACCGGGGGCCAGGCTATAGACCGAGCCCTGGGCCACCAGCAGGTTGGACTGAATCCAATGCCGCAGAAGTTGCTCCATGAAGAGTGGGTTCCCACTGCTGCGTTTGGCCAACTGCTCCGCCACCTTCTCCGTCAGTGGCAAAAGACTGTGGGCGTATTGACGAAGCACGTTGGGCCCAAGGGGCTCGAGGGTCAGCGTCTCACAAAGCGGGTGTTCCTGCAGTGAAGTCACCAGCTTCAGTTCTTCTGCCTGCGTTGCCAGCGCCCGGGGCCGGTAGGTCACCAACACCAAGACGGGGAAGTTCGGCAGATCCATGAGACCGGAGAGTTGGCGGGCAAACGCGAGGCTATCCGCAGCCCATTCCGCACCATCAACCCACAAGATCACAGGTTGCTGGCGGGCTAGCTCCAGCAGCACGCGGACGACGAGGTCGTGGCGTTCAGCCTGTTTCAGGCTCGGAGCGCCTGGGGTGATAAGGTTCACCAAGCCCCGGCGAAACTCCGGATGAATGATTCCCAAAGTCAGCAGGGCCTCGTCCATCCGACTCGCAGCCTGTTCCGGAGGTAGGCCCCCCAGACCAAAAGTGCGGGACAACATGGGCCCAAGCCCGTGGCTGGGCCCTTTTTGGGCATCGTGCTGAACCCGAAGCATTTGACCGACCCCGAGGTAACTCGCCTGCTCGGCCAACCACTGAACGAGACGCCCCTTGCCCGTACCCGCGCCGCCTTCGAGGCATAGAACCCGTGGGCGCCCGCCCGTTGTGGTTTGGTACAGTGCGTACCAGAGGGCCTGCTGAGCCGCCTCCCGTCCCACGAGCGGCATGTCCCGCAAGCCATAGAGGCCCAAACCAGCGCCAGCCAGAGGCTGAGGGGGCGGTTTATCCTTATCGGCTGGGGCGTGGGGAATCACGGGACGACCGTGATCCACCGCGCCAGCTCGGCGGGTCCGATCCACCTCAAGCAGGGCCAGACGAGCTTCCGCTGCCGACCGGAACCGGTCCCTTGGCTCCTTCTGGAGAAGCATTTGAATCCAACTGCCAAATCCCGAGTGTAGCTTTCGCTGGGGCCGGAAGGGAGACAATGGCCTTTTGAGATGATCTTCGAAGAGGTTCTCGACCGGCTGGTCGGTGTTATAAGGCAAGGCCCCGGTCGCCATCTCCCAGGCCATACAGCCTAGACTATAGAGATCACTGGCGGCGCTTAACTTATCGAATCGTTGCGCACAGACCTCCGGCGGCAGATACCCGGGACTACCGAGCGTATTGAGAGGCCCCGATCCGCCCTCACCCAGGGCCGTTGCCAGACCGAAGTCTGAGAGACGCAGGTCGGTGTTGCCATCGTCAACGCTCATATCGAGAACATTCTCAGGCTTTATATCCCGATGGAGCACGCCACGGGAATGCACGTGCGCCAAGCCGTCGAGTACTTGGAGTAACTGGTCCCGCAGCGTATGCCATTTGGTCCAATCTCGTTCCCGTAAATGACCACCGGCACAGTAATCGGTCACGACCCACGGCATGCCGACCCGCAGCCTCCCCCCGGACGTCTCGGCCGCCTCTTCATCCAGTTCACCCCGATCGTGGACTCTCAGGACATGGGGGTGCTCGAAACGACACAGCGCCCGAACTTCCGCGTTGAACTGCATGACACGCCGGCTCTCCTCGGTGTCGAGAAACTTGGCGACGATGAGTCGCTCCGTCGCCTCATGAACCCCCATCCAGACCGGCCCGCTTGAGCCCTGAGTCAGGGGTTTGAGCAGCAGGAAAGGTCCCAACTGGACCCGAAAGAATGGCAGATCAAAGATCTTACCCTTCTGATAACGATAGCCCTGGGCATCGCCCCCTTGGAAGACCACCGGGGCGCCAAGATCCCGCCGCATCAACCGCAGGATCTCCGAGGTCTTCTGGTCCGTTACGTCCATCTGCCGTGACAAGGTGCGCAGGGGCCAGGTTTCACCCGTCACAAGGGCCTCATGGGCCCGGAGGACCAATTTGATCACGGGAACCGGAAGGTCCTGTCCCAACATTTGGACCATCAGCGTCTCCCCTGCCGGCGCAAACCTTCGTAGACGACCGCGGTCACTGTATTCGAAAGGTTGAGACTCCGCACGTGGGGACTCAAGATCGGCAATGAATAGCGACGAGCCCAATGGGCTTCGAGAAGATCGCTGGGCAGCCCCTTTGTTTCACTACCGAACACGAACACAGGCTCTTCGGGTAGCGGCGGCTCATCAAGGAAACTCTGGGTGGTGTGGCGGGTAAAAAATAGCCCCTGATCGACTGCTGGAAGTACTTCCTGCAGTTCCTCCCAGGAGCCGTGAACCTGGAGATCGACGTGGGGCCAATAGTCCAGGCCGGCCCGACGCACTCTGGCTTCATCAAGACTAAATCCGATCGGCTCGACCAAATGAAGACGAGCACCGGCCGCTAAGCAGGTTCGCCCGGCGCTCCCGGTGTTGCCAGGGATTTGGGGGTGGACCAACACGACGTGCATCATGCCAAGATCCCCTGCTGAGCCAACTGCCCCCAAGCTGCTTCGCTCCACCCCCGGTTGGCCGCGGGACTCGCCGGACTGGGATGGAGGACTTGACCGATCCGAGCCGGGCCCTGGGCGAGTACCCGTTCGGCCTTCTCTCGGGCCCAGCGACCCACACCAACGACCCAATCCGGCTCAAGCACTCGAATGCAGGTCAGCAGGTGCTCATCACAGGCTGCTTCTAAAGGTTCACGTTCTGCTTTCGGGAGTTTATCGGGCGTCCTGTTCTTACCGCTCTCCTCCATGAACGAAAGAGGGCAGTAGTTGAGCACCAGGCATTCATCGAAAAAGTCCTCTGCTCGCCCATATCGAGCGGCGAAAGCCCCCCAGAGCCGGCGGCCGCTCACCTCGCTGCGGGGGCAATCCATCCCCATCACCGGACGCTTTGGATGACTGGCAGCCGGTTGATCCACCGTACCTGCGAGCCCCATAAAGTCCCGAACCGCAGCAACCTCGCCAAAGGGGATGCCCGTTTGGGCCATGCCCCATGGGCCTGGATTCATGCCCATGAACACGATCCGCTTGGTGCTGTTGGCGTATCGCTCCAAGTATTGCTCATGGAGTTCACGGGCATAAACCAATGGGTTATAGACGTGGGTTACAGGCGCTGAGAATCGAAGCGATTCGACCGCATCACACAGTTCTCGAGATGCGTTCTTTAGCGCAGTGGCGACCATCATGGCGGGACTTTGGGCCCGAAGCGGATTTCGGTCAAGTATGCCGCCCTTAAGGGCGGGGACTAAAAGAGGGAACCGATGGTGAACTCGAAGAGACTCGGTTCATCGTAGATGGGCCCGCTGCGCGGCGTGAGTGGGTAGCCGACCTCGAAACGCAGAGGGCCCATGGGGCTTTGCCAACGAACGCCATAACCGACGCTATGGAGGAGGCCATGGGGCCACTCCCCAGGCCGATCGCCCAGCCAAGCTTGGCCCCGGGCCCAGACATTCCCGGCATCATAAAAGAAAACCCCGGTGAGGCGGGCGGCCCGCACCAGCGGAAACTCCACCTCGAGGCTACCGATGAGCTGCTTGTTACCACCGATGACTTCTTCCACCATCGGACTGTCCGGCGTGTAACCGTTGGGCACCCGGGCCGTTGGGCCGACGCTACGCAGCCGATAGCCTCGCAGGCTGTAAATCCCGCCGGCGAAGAAGTTCTCTTGGGGCAAGGGTCGGTCGCTCATGAGGTGGCCCAGCCGAACACTGGCCTTAAAGACGCTGCCAAAAGGCAGGGGGTAATAGCCCCGGACCGCTGCATCGGTCCGTAGCAATGACACCTCGCTTAACATCCAAGGCTCAGCCCAATCAAAGCCCAGCGTGTTGTACCAGCCTCGGGAAGGATAGAGACGATTGTCTCGACTGTCCCAAGTGGAGCGAATCTTGAGGGCCGAGGTGAAGAGCCCTTGTCCGGGGATGACGCCAGGTAAGGGAATCCGAAGGTTCTCTTGGTCGATGGCGACGTGCTCCCCCATCCAGCCCAAGCTGAGATGAAGGTGATCGCCAAAGCGATAACCGCCCACAAGGGTTGCACCCCGAGCATCACGAACGAAATTGTCATAGGCCGTCTCGTTGTCGAACAGCGAGAAACTCAGCGTCCAGTTGGTATCAAGGAGATGGGGGTCACTGTAGTTGAAGGAGAAAATCTGGCGAACGCTTGAATACTGGGCCTGCAGCGCCAACTTGGTACCATGCCCGAGAAAGTTGTCTTGGGAGATGGCCGCCATGGCGAGGAAGTTGTCGTAGGACGAATAGCCAAAATTGGCGTTGATCGACCCGGTCATTTGCTCTCGAACTTTCACCTCAAGAACGATGCGGTCCGGCGCCGAACCGGGGCGCTCAAGGATTTCCACACCGGCCTCTTGTTCAAAGAATCCCAAGGCAGTGATGCGAAGTTTCGAGCGCTCCACGGCGGTTGCAGAATAAAGGTCGCCCTCCTGTAACTTCATGTGTCGGCGAACGACTTTATCGCGGGTCTTGTAGTTACCCCGAATCTCGATGCGCTCCACTCGCACCAGGGGCCCCCGCTGCAGGGTGAAGTCCAGATCAACGATCTGTTCCTCTTTGCGCGGGCGGGCGTCGGTGCCGATGTTCGCATAGGCATAACCCTTATCCTTGTAGATACGGGTTAGCGCTGCTGTGGTCCGGTGCAGTGCGCCGGCCGAAAACAGCGATCCAGGCTTCAGTTCAGAGAAACGGTCCAAGCGGTCGGCCGGCAGGATCAACTCCCCTGCGAAGCCGACTTTACCGACGGTATAGGGCTTACCTTCTTCGATGGGGATCTCGATCGACAGCCCCTCTTTGTCCGGCGTCACCTCGACCCGAGGGCGACCGATCTTCACATCGAGATAACCCCGATCCCGATAGAGCATCTCCAAAATCTGGCCATCGATGCCGAGCTTTTCTTCGTCGAAGACACCACTGTCCGTCAGGAAATGCATCCAGTCCCGCTCTTTGAGTTGCAGGCGACCTTTCAACTCCGTGTCGGTGAGGTCCTTATTTCCAACCAGTGCGTAGCGATGGATGAGGACTTTTTTACCCTGGCTGTAGTCAAAGACCACGTCGACTCGCTGATCCGGGGCGTCGAGGATGCGATAGCCCACCTCGCTGAGGTAGTAGCCCTTGTCACTGAGCAGCTTGCGGAGCTTGACCGTCGAACGACGCACTGCAGCCTCGTCGATGGGAAAGCCCGCTTTCACCTCGGTGACACCATCGCGCTCTTCTTGATCGATGTCGTCGAGACCTTCGTGCCGAACCTCCCGAACACTGGGGCGCTCGCTCACCCGGATGATCAGAACGGTGCCATCCTGAAGTAGCCAGTCGATGGTGGAAAAGCGTCCCAAGTCCCAGAGCCGCCGAATATCTCTCGCCACTTGGAGCGGGTCGATCTCTTGGCCAACACGAGTCGAAATCGTGCCCAAAACCGCCGCTTTTTCGACCCGTCGGTTGCCCTCCACACGGATGTCGGTAAGTGGGGCCGCCTGGGCCGCCGGCGCCACGAGCAGCAGACTAAGGAGGAGCCGGCTCATGAAACCTCTTCCTCCGGGGCGTCGCCAGCGCCGATCTCAGCGAGTTGACCACCGTCGAGGTGCACTCGACGCTGCATCTGACGGGCCAAGGAGGAGCTGTGGGTTGCGATGATCATCCCCACCCCTTGGGCTTCGTTTAGGGCCGCGAAGAGATCGTGGATCGCGCCCGCATTTGCCTCATCAAGATTCCCAGTCGGTTCATCGGCAAGGAGCAGGCGTGGCTCCATCACCAGGCCTCGGGCCAACGCGACCCGCTGCTGTTCCCCGCCGGAGAGCTCGCTGGGCCGATGTCGCAAGCGCGAGCCCAAACCCACCCAATCGAGAAGGGATTCGGCTTTTTCAATCGCCTCTTTGGGCTCGATGCCCGCAACTCGAGCGGGCAGCGCAACATTCTCCACCGCCGTTAACTCGGTGATGAGGTGGTGGAACTGGAAGACGAAGCCAAGGTGACGATTCCGATGGGCTGCCAGTTCGGCGTTGCTCAGTCCCATCAGTTCCTGCCCTTCGAAAAGGAGCGAGCCCGACTCTGGTTGGTCTAAACTCCCCATGAGGTGCAACAAGGTCGACTTTCCGGCGCCCGAAGCCCCTGTCAGTGCCACCATCTCCCCCGTCTTCATGGTGAAGTCGATGCCTTTTAAGACCTCGATGCGCTGACCTTCCAAGGAGAAGCCGCGATGCACCTGTGTGAGTCGTAGCAGATCAGTCATGGCGCAGCCCATCCACCGGTCGCATGCGAGCGGCTCGCCAGGCTGGGAAAAGCGTGGCTAAGAAGCAAATCACCATGGTGGCGACCATCACGGTCACCACTTCAGCCGAACGCAGTTCCACAGGAAGTCTGTCGATATAATAGACCTCTGCGGCGATCCCGAGACCCAGTTGTCCCAAAGCAAGACAAAGCAAAACGCCGAGCAACGCCCCCAGGACGGTTCCCGCTGTTCCCACGATCAGGCCATAAGCCACGAAGACCCGCATCACCCCCGTATCCGATGCGCCCATGGATTTGAGGATGGCGATCTCCTTGCCCCGCTCAAGGACGATCATGACCAGGATCGAGACGATGTTGAGGGCAGCCACGAGCACCGCTGCGCAGAGCAGCAAGAACATCATAATCTTTTCCAAACGCAGGGCTTGGAGCAGCGGGCGATGGTTCTGACGCCAATCTCGAGTTCGGTAGGGAAACCAGCCGAGGGCTTCCATGCAGGCTGTACCCACCCGGGCCACATCATCCAAATCGTGGACCCGTAACTCCAAGCCCGTAATCCCTTCCACATCGAGGAGGCTCTGCATCTCCGGGAGGTCAAGGATCGCGATCTGCGCATCGGCGTCGTAATAGCCGGTCCGAAAGATGCCCGCGACCCGGTAACTGCGGGCTCGAGGGACGATGCCGTCGGGCCCCAAGTCCTCTTGGCTTGCCGTGATGACGTTGACCTCCTGCCCGTGGCTCGCATGGAGCATCAAGGCCAGCTCCGCACCGAGAATGATGCCGGGGAGTTCCGGGTCTTCCCCTTCGATCGGCGCTTCCGGATCATCGAGGAAGGCGTCATGTCCAGCGGCATCTTTCGAGCCGGCCGCACCGGGACTGAAGGGATCTTTTGACTCGGGGAGATCCAAATCGAAGGCATCCATCGGATCGGGAATCTTCGAGGGATCGGACAAATGGGTGTAATCGCCATGAATCATGGCGTCGGCCAACTTGCCGAAGCTCGCCTTGTCCTGGGTAGGAACGCCCCGCAACAATGCCATGTCCATGTTGGTGGGGCTCGTGATCATCACCTTCGAGAAAAGAAAGGGCACCGCGCTTTGGACACCATCGATGGCCGAGACCTTCTCTTTGACCTCGGGCCAGTTGGTGAAAGCATCCCCCGACTTGAAGACCATCAGGTGGGGATTGGCCCCTAAGATTTTGCTGCGCAGATCACTCTCGAAGCCGCTCATGACGCTGAGCACCACGATCAGCGAACAAACGGCCATTGTGACCCCACCGACGGCGATCAAGGTGATGATATTGACGCTAGTATCCCGGCGACGACTGGCCAGAAAGGCTCGGGAGAGTCGCAGACTCCAGCCCCAGGAACCCCCGGCCATCAGCAGATGGAGAATCGCTGCACTGGTGGTCGAAGCCAGACTGAAAAGCAGACAGCCCAGGACCAGGCTGACCACGCCGTAGTGGCCGCCGATCAACTCGTAGAAGACCGGATCCGTGCTGCTCATGTTGGGCACTGCCGTCCCGACGATGACGCTTATCGATAACACGAGGGCGAGGGCCCGGTAGGTCAATTCGGTCGCCAGCAGCCGGGCGCCCACACCAACGATGAGTCCCATGACCACCAGCCAAAGTGCGGCGGCCGCAGCCATGCGATCGCCGTACAACTGAGTCTGGTCCCCCGCCAGGTTGAGGCCGAGGGCCAGCAGGCCGCCGGTCAGAAGGGGAATGAGGATGAGGGCGAGGCGTCCGATCACGAAACTGGTTTAGACCTTCCGCAACTGGGGGAAGCAGATCACCTCCCGGATGCTGTGCTTATTGGTCAACAACATGACCAGCCGGTCGATGCCCATGCCAAAGCCGCCGGTGGGTGGCATGCCGTACTCAAGGGCGAGGAGAAAGTCTTCGTCCAGTTCGTGGGCCTCGTCGTCGCCTTTGTCACGCTCACTCAACTGCTGCTCAAAGCGGGCCCGCTGGTCGAGGGGGTCGTTGAGTTCGCTAAAGGCGTTGACCAACTCCATCTTCGCCACCACCAGCTCGAAGCGATCGGTGTAGCGGGGATTGTCTTCTTTGGCCCGAGCGAGCGGCGAGACATCCGTGGGGTGGTCGCAGATGAAGGTCGGATTGACCAACTGAGGCTCCGCACAGGCTTCGAAAAGCTCCAGTTGGACCTTGCCGAGGATGGTATCCGCTTTGAGTTCCAAGTGATGCTTTGTCTTGGCAAAGTCGATGAGCCACTCCCGGTCCTCCGCCTTATCGGCCGGCACCCCGGCATATTCGATGATCCCATCCACGATGGACAGGCGGCGGAAGGGGCGACTGAAGTCGAGCATCCACCCCTCGCCCCCTTCTTCGCCCTCCGGATGGAAGGGAATCGTTTCGGTCCCATGGAGATCCATGACCAAACCATGGAGCAGTTCTTCCGTCCGCTCCATCATGGTCTCTACATCGGCATAGGCCTCGTAGAACTCGATGGCCGTAAACTCCGGGTTATGACGAACGGAGATACCCTCGTTGCGGAAGTTTTTGCCGATCTCATAGACCCGCTCCAGGCCGCCGACGACCAAACGCTTGAGGTGGAGCTCGGTGGCAATGCGGAGCTTCAAATCCATGTCGAGGGCGTTGTGGTGGGTCTTGAAGGGCTTCGCTGCGGCACCACCGGCAACCCCATGGAGCGATGGAGTCTCCACCTCGATAAAGTCGGCGGCGTCGAAGTAATCCCGCACTTTGCGTAGGATCCGGGCCCGGGCTTTGAAGGTGTCTCGGGCTTCGGGATTGACGATTAGATCCACATAGCGGCGCCGGTAGCGCTGCTCCACATCGGTGAGGCCCTTCCACTTCTCGGGCAAGGGGCG
>PBND01000087.1 GCA_002722845.1 Myxococcales bacterium
CCAAGAGAAAGACGAAGAACTCCTTCGGGCGATCCTCCAATGTCCAGCTTGCAAAGACCCCGCCGGTGATGATGAGCCCGGTGAGGAGCAGGAGGCTGACCCCCCAGCCATCGACAGCCAGTTTAAGGTGGATTCCGAGGTCGGGGATGATGGGGTAGCTGACCCCGAGTTGCAGGCCGCCTTGGGCCAGGTCGTAGAGGCGCCAGACCTGAATGGAGCCTGCGAGACTGATGATCGCTGCGATCGCACTGATGACCCGCAGAGCCGTCTTTTGCGTCGGCGGGACGACGAGTAGGATGGCGGCGGCCACGAAGGGGGCGCCGACGATGGTCTCCAATAAGCCCGTCATCGACCGATCCATCCGCTGGCACTAAGGACCAACAAGCCGAACACGAGGAAATAGACATAGTCCATGATCCGGCCGGTTTGACTGCCGCGCAATTCCCGCCCACCGATCACTGTGATGTAGGCGCTCCAGTTCATCAGGCCGTCGATAATGTAGCGATCGATCCAAGCGAGGATCGCACTGGCGCCCAGCAAGATACGCTCATAGGCAGCCTTGAAGACCCGGTCGGTCGCACCGTAGCGGATCAGGTTCCCGATGGGCTCGAAGGCCGACAGGTTGAGCCCCGGGCTTCGCCCAAAGGCCAGCCAGCTCATGACGATACCAAGCAAGCCGAGGGCGCTCGCTGCCAGTCCCGTGGGGGAGAGGTGGAAATGGTACTCGGCGCCATAGAGACCGGCGAGGGAGGTGCCGAAGTAACCGATCCCTAGGCTGAGCACGGCAAGAACCAGCAGCGGGATGGTCATGGCAAGATCGGATTCATGGGCCTCTTCGGCCGCCGCGGAGGGCGTGCCGAAGAAGGCAAGAAAGACAACCCGCCCCATGTAGAAGGCCGTCAGAAAGGCGGCGATCATCCCGCAAGCGTAGGGGAAGTAGAGCTCGGCGTGGAGCAACTGCTCTAGGATGAGATCTTTCGAGAAGAAGCCAGCGGTGCCGGGAAAGCCAGCCAAGGCCAGGGCGCCGATGATGAAGGTGATCGCGGTGATCTTCATCTTACTGAACAACCCGCCCATGTGCTGCAGTTGATTGCTGTGGACGCCGTGGATGATCGAGCCAGCTGCGAGGAAGAGGAGGGCCTTGAAGTAAGCGTGGGTGGTCAGATGAAAGTAGCCCCCCACGATCTCGCCGGTCCCAAGGGCGGCCACCATGTAGCCCAACTGACTGCAGGTGGAGTAGGCCAGGACCTTTTTGATGTCTGTTTGCACCACGGCAACACAGGCAGCAAAGAGGGCGGTGAAACCACCGATATGGGCCATGACAAAGAGGGTGTCCTCGCTGGCAGCGAAGACCGGCATGGCCCGAACCCCCAAATAAACCCCTGCCGCCACCATGGTCGCCGCGTGGAGAAGGGCGCTGACAGGGGTTGGCCCCTCCATCGCGTCGGGGAGCCAGAGATGGAGGGGGAACTGGGCTGATTTACCCATGATCGCGAGAAAGAGCAGCAAGCCGACGGTGGTCGCCATGCCACTGGCCGTCAGGGTCGCAATTGCCTCGGGCCCCCAGTCAAAGCTGCCGGTCTGTGTATACAAAATGATGATGCCCAAAAGCAGACCCATGTCGGCGAATTTGGTGATCCAAAAAGCCTTCACAGCGGCCCGGGCAGCGCTGGGTTTCTTAAAGTAGAAGCCGATGAGCAAGTAGGAGGCCAGCCCCACCAGTTCCCAGCACATGAAGAGCTGTAAGAGGTTGGGAGCGACCACCAGGCCGGCCATGCTGAATAGAAACAGTGAGTGGTAGGTGAAGTAGCGGCCGAAAGCCGCTGGGGGCTCGTCGGCCATGTAACCCAGACTAAAGATCTGCACGAGCAAGGCGACGACGCAGACCACCACGAGCATGGAGGTACTCACCCCATCCAGGTAGAAACCCACGTCAGCCATCGACCGACCCTCCCGGGTCAACCAATGGGTTTGCGCATCTAGAATCACCGTATTGGGAGCTGCTCGCTGCATGCCGAAGAGGACCAGGGCACTGCAGGTCGAAGCCAGTGCTGCCAGGACGCTGAGGTAGGCGCCGATGCGACCGCGGGTTCGCAGGGGAGGCACCAACCACATCAGACCGGCGACGATGACGGGCACAAACAGGGCCATGCAGGCTAGGTTTAGCGCGTTCATCCCTCGAACTCCGAAACGAGGTCGGTATCGATGCTCCGGTGATGGCGGAAGATCAGGATCACGATGGCGAGGCCAACCACGACTTCAGCGACGGTGAGGGCGATGCTAAAAAGGGCGAAGACTTGGTAGTCGACGAGCCCAGTGAATCGAGAAAAGGCCACCAGGTTCAGGTTAACGCCATTGGCCATGAGTTCGATGCCAACCAGCAAGCCCACCGCATTGCGTCGGCTGAGTGCGGCGAACAGGCCCAGGCAAAAAATGCCACTGCCCAGCAACAAGTAGCTCTGGAGGGTCGGGATCATTCCGCGTCCCTTCGGCGAGCGAGGACGATGGCACCCACCATCGCCGCCAACAGCAGGAAGCTCAGGGCTTCGAAGGCCAGCAGGTGTTCTTGCAGAAGGTTAAAGCCAACGGCTTGGGTGCCACCATTGAGATCCTTCATGTGGACCGGGAGTTCGGTGTTCATGATGGCTGTGGCAAGGAGCGCGAAGAAGGTGCCGGCCACCATCAACGCGGCCAAGGGGTTGAGACTTGGGTTTTGTCGGGTGACCGCATGTTCCCGGTCGGTGAGCATCACACCGAAGAGCATGAGCGTGATGATGCCGCCGGTATAAAGGATCAACTGAATGCCCGCGAGAAAGGGGGCGTTGAGGAGGGCGAAGAGGCCGGCGGTGCCGATCAGCGCCGCGCCAAGCCAGAGCACCGATCGCACTAAGTTCTGACTGCTCGCGGCGAAGAACGAGCCCAGCAGGACGACGGCGGCTAAGCCACCAAATGCATAGGGCATCAGGCTCAAGTCGCGGGCTCCGTACTTGGGGTTTCGCTGGCTGCGGGCTCGGGCGCAGGTTCATCAGGCTCTGCTTCGACCAGGCCCCGCTTCGGATCCTGCATTTCCCAGAGCTTGGTGGCGTTGGCCCAGGTCGGCTCATTGGCCGCGGCTTCGTTGGCGTAGAGCTTGTCCATGGTGAGGACGAGATCCTCCCTGAAGAAGCCTGGGACCTCTGGGACCCGGCACATGACGATGGCATCCACGGGGCAGACCTGGACGCAGAGCTCGCAGTAGATGCAGGCGTTGAGATCCAGGGTGAAATCACCCACGTACTGCCGCTTCTTCCCCGTGGCTTCGCTGAGCTTTTTCTCACCGCCGACGACCGTAATGATTTCGCTCGGGCAAATCCGCTCGCAGAGTTTGCAGGCGATACAGGCCTCTTCACCATGTTCGTCGTGAACGAGGGCGAAGCTGCTTCGGTAGCGCTCACCCCGCTCCCGCTTTTCGAAGGGAAAGCGAACGGTCTCCACCGGTCGGAAGAAGTTCTTCAGTGTCACCAACATGGCTCGAATGGCGTCGAGGAAATACTTCATGCGCTCCCTCCAAAGCCGGCGTGAACCCAGAGCGTTGCGATGACGATGAGGGCCAAGGAAATGGGTACAAGCCAATGCCAACAAAAGCGCATCAATTGGTCACTGCGGAACCGGACGAGGCTCCAGCGTAGCCAGTAGACAGCCAGATAGAGGGCGCCGGTTTTCAGCGCCATCCAGTGAAGACCATCGGGGCCGGGACCTAGCCAACCGCCGAAGAACATCAAACTGGCGACGGCGCTGGCGATAAAGGTGTGGATGTATTCCGCTAAGGGAAACATGCCCCAAAGAATGCCCGTGTATTCCACACTGGGTCCGGCGATGAGCTCACTCTCTGCCTCGGGGATGTCGAAGGGGATCCGATTGGCTTCGGCCAAACTCGCCAGGAAGAAGATGATGAAGGCGATGGCCCCCACCGGGTTTGACCAGATGAACCAAGCGCCACCCTTTTGCGCTGCGACGATGGCGCCGAAGTCTAAGGAGCCAGCAAGGATCACGGGCACCAAGGCGGCCATGACCAGGGGAATTTCGTAGGACACTCCCTGGGCGACGGCCCGCATGGAACCAAAGAGGGCGTATTTGTTATTGCTGGCCCAGCCGGCCCACCAAACGGGAAAGACCAACAGGCCGCTAAAGGCCAGCAGCCACAGGAGCCCCACGGAGGTCACCACGGGCTCCATGCCCTCGGCGAAGGGAATCACCGCGGCGCTGGCCAAGGTGAGCGTGACCGCAACGATGGGTGCAAGGAGGAACAAAACGGGGTCGGCTGCCCGGGGGATAATGATCTCTTTACGCAGCATTTTGATGCCGTCAGCGATCACCTGAAAGAGCCCAAAGGGACCGACGATGGTGGGCCCGAGGCGGTTCTGGATGCGACCAGCGAACTTGCGCTCAAGGTAGGTGCTAAACGCGCCGACGCCCATCATCAGCCCAACGAGGACGCCGCCGAGGAGGACACCTCGACCCAAGGGATGGTTCAAGAGTTGGTCCATGATGTCGGTCATCGGTCAGCCTCGCCCATGACCGGGTCCAGTGAGCCCAAGATGGCGATGGCGTCAGACAGATTATTGCCGGGCAAAATATAGGGAATGGAGGCCAGATGGTGCAGACTGGGCGGCCGGATCTTCAAGCGATAGGGCGAAAGCCCCTTGTTGCCGCCAGCGATCAAGTAGGTTCCCAATTCCCCACGGGGCGTCGACAGGCCCACGTAGCAGCGGCCTTCCTTAATCTTGACGCTGGTTGGGCCTTTGTTGGGCTTCGTGCCGCTGATCGGGCCTTCCGGCAGCCCGGCGAGGAAGAGCCGAGCCAAGCGCGCACTCTCCCGAATCTCATCGACACGGCAGAGGAAGCGGGCCTGGCAGTCGCCGGCACTGCGGACGGCGGGACGCACTTCCACTTCACCGTAGGCGTTGTAGGGGGCATCCCGACGCAGGTCGCAGTCGATGCCGCTGGCTCGACCGTTGGGCCCTGTGAGGCCTAGGCCTAGAGCCAAGTTCTTGGGGATCACCCCAACCCCTTGGGTCCGGTCGACGAAGACCTGGTTGTTGACCATCATGTCCACCAACTCGTCCAGGCGGGCCTCGATGACCTCCAGGGCGGGCAGCACCATCCGGTCCCAGCCGGCCGGAACATCGTGCCGGTTTCCACCGACACAATGGGTATTGTAGTGGAAGCGACAGCCGCTGAGCTCCTCGAAGACGTCCAGGATCATCTCCCGGTCTCGAAAGCAGTACATAAAGGCACTGGCGCCACCACCGAGGGCGCCGCCGACATCCAAGCCGAAGGTGCCCAAGGCGATGAGGTGGCTGGCGATGCGTTGAAATTCGGCGAGCAGCGAGCGGAGCCACAGTGCCCGCCGGGGTACCTCCACCCCAGCGAGCTTTTCAAAAGCCATATTCACGGCCTGCTCGTTAATCATCGGTGAGATGTAATCGTTCTTGTCGATGATGGCCTTGATGTTCGAATAGTTGAGTTTCTCGCAGAGCTTCTCCACCCCGCGATGGAGATAGCCGGGATAGCCGATGGCTTTGACGATCACTTCGCCATCGAGAATGAGCTTCACCCGAAAAACACCGTGGGTGCTGGGGTGTTGGGGACCTAGGTTCAACACCATCAGGTCTGCGTCGGGGTCGTAGAGATCCACGTCGAGATAGGGATTGACCGGCTGCTCAGCGCTGTAGGGTTGGATAGAAAGACTCATGGTTAGCGCCAGGGGGGATGGGCCGTCTCGATGGCGTAGTCCCGGCGAAGGGGGTGACCCTCCCAGTCTTCCGGCATCATGAGCCGTCGAAGGTCTGGGTGGTTTTTGAAGACCACTCCCACGAGATCGAACTGTTCCCTTCCCTGCCAGTCCGCGCCTTCGAAAAGGGGGACGAGTGAGTCGATGGGTTCGCCGGCGGCGAGTTCAACACGCCAACAAGCAAAAGAGGAGGCGCCCGGTTCGGGCTTACGCAGCACCGTCGCCACCTGAAAGGTTTCCGGGCTTCCCTCCGGGTTCTTCTTGTTGGGGACTTCACCGGCAAAGTGGGTCGCAGCCACGGTGATGTAGAACGTGTAGCCTTCCGATTGAAGCAATTCGGCCAGGGCAAAGTGATGCTCTGGGGCAACGACAAACTCAGTCTCGAGCTCCTGCACTTCTGTGCCAGTGAGCGCAGCTACCTTTTCGGCCGTCGTCATGGGGTCTCGCCATCTCCAGCAGGGGCTTCATCGGCCGCATCGCCCGCAACGGAAGCATCATCATCGGCAGCGGCCGCTTCGGCTTCAGCTGCCGCCTTGGCCGCAGCCGCTGCCTTCGCCTCTGCCGCTGCCTTCGCCTTCGCTTCCTTGGCCGCTTGGGCTGCAGCGAACTCCTGAGCCGCTTCTTGTCGGAGGGCCTCCATGGCCTGGGCGTGTGCTTGGGCCCGCAGAATCAAGGCCTCCACTCCTTGCTCCCGGTCGACGCCAACAGGGTTACCAACCTGGTCATGGCGCCGGTGTTCGTTGCCGTGCATGCCCAGACTGCAGGACCCATCGTACTGGGCCTGACTAATCCCTTCATCCCGTTCGTCATCGAGCAGTCGCCGGATATCAGGCTGAGTGTTCATTTTTTCTGTTTCCGGACGGATTTCGGGCTCGGTCCACTCGCCTCGTTGCTGGGCCCGCATCTTCTCTTGCAGCCGCATGAGGCCGGCCATGAGTTGTTCCGGGTTGGGGGGGCAGCCAGGGACGTAGATATCCACGGGGACCACCGTGTCGATCCCTGGAATCACCGAATAGATATCCCGATAGAAATCCCCGGAAATGGCGCAACTGCCCATGGCGACACACCATTTGGGCTCGGGCATTTGATCCCAGAGCTTTTTAACCCGGGGAGCCATTTTCACGGTGATGGTGCCGGCCACCACCATGACATCCCCTTGTCGTGGACTGCCCCGAACGATGGTGCCCATGCGGTCGATATCGACCCGAGCCGTGGCACTGGCCATGAATTCAATGCCACAACAACTGGTGGCCATGGGAAACATCCACAGTGAGTTTGAACTGCCCCAAGTCAACAAGCGGTCCACGGTGGAGGTGAAGATGTCTACACCGGGCAATCGGGCCATCAAGTCCATGGCCGGATTCGTATAGGTTAGACTGTCATTCTTACCGTCTACTGCCATCGGAGCGCTCCCTTCTTCCAGGCGTAGAGCCAGCCGAAGAAAAGAACGCCGAGGAACACAAACATCTCGATGACGGCGAAACTGCCGAGTTCGCGGATGTTGAGGGCCCAGGGAAAGAGAAAGGCTGCTTCCGCATCAAAGACGACGAAAACCAAGGCCACCACGTAATAGCGCGGATGGAACTGAATCCAAGCGTCGCCTTCGGGTTCCTCACCACACTCGTAGGTTGTGTACTTGGATTCCAGCTCTTGTTTGGCCCGGACCCTGAGGATATAGTTGGTAATAATGCCGCCAGCAGCGGCAATAAAAGCGAGCAACAAAAAGACGAGGGCGGAACCCCAGGTAGCATCCATCAAAGACGGATTCCCATCAAAGCGAGCACGAACAAACTCTATTGAATCGGCCGGCCCAGTGCAAGTCGCTGCAAAAGAACATCAATGAGGCCCATTTTCTAACGGGCCGTCTTGTCACCGCCTACCGGCCCCTGGCAGAGCCAGCTTGGAAAATAGCGATGGGGAGATCATGGCTGACTTGAATCCCGACGCGCTCGTCTACGCAGAAGCACAACTGCGACGGTTTCAGCGCGATCCAGACAGTGTCGATGTCGCTTGGCAAGCCTACCTTGCTGGTGATGACGGCGGCGAGGGGCCCAGTTTTGCCGAGCGTAGTCTCTTCGATCCCCCGGGTGCGCCGCGGCGTTCCCCAGTGCCTGGGGGCAAGGTTACGACAGCTAATCTATCTGGAGCGGGCGCTGATTTCCTGAGCCATGTGGCGCTTTTTTCGGGTCTCGGTGCCACCGAGTTGCAAGCCATCACCCAGCAGATGGCGCCTGTGGAATTGACCGATGGGCAGGTTCTTTTCCAAGCAGGTGACCCTGGAGACGCGCTTTTTCTCATCCTCTCGGGCTCTATTGAGGTCGTTCGAGGAAGTGTTGTGATCGCCGTGTTGGGTCCAGGCGAGCCTCTCGGTGAACTAAGCGTGGTGGATGAACGGCCTCGTTCGGCCATCGCAAGAGCGAAGGGGAAAGCCTCGCTTCTCAAGCTTCCTGCCGGAGACTTTCATGCCCTGATGGCAAAGCATGCCGGCATCGCTCGAAGGATGATGGTGACTGTCAGTCGTCGTTTGCGCAAGACCAATGCGCGCCAGGAGCGAGTTGACCAATTGATCCACGCCTATCGGGTTCGCGGGCACACGGTCTCTCGTATCGATCCGCTGAATCGGCGACCCACGGAGCATCCGGAACTCGCGCTGGATTTTCATGGCTTGTCAGAGGCTGATCTCGACCTGAATTTTACCAGTCGTAACTTTAACGGCGAAGGCCCCATGAAGCTTCGCCATATTATCAAGCGACTCAAAAATACCTACTGCCGGAGCATTGGTGTTCAGTTCATGCACATCGATGACATTGGCATTAAGCGCTGGCTCCAGTCTCGTATGGAGGCTTCCGAGAACCGTCGAGAGCTCTCCCGTGATGAGCAATTGCGTATTCTCTCGAAGCTAACCGATGCCGAACAGTTTGAGCAGTTCCTGCACAAGAAATTCCTGGGAGCGAAGCGCTTTAGCTTGGAGGGAGGAGAGACCCTCATTCCGTTGATGGACCAGGTGATTGAAGAATCCGCTCAGCGCGGAGTCCGCCATGTGGTGATTGGTATGGCTCATCGCGGTCGACTCAACATCATGGCCAACATCATGGGTAAATCGCCAGCGCAGATCTTTGCGGAGTTTGATGACGCCGACGCCATGGCGAAGATCGGCTGCGGTGATGTGAAGTATCACTTAGGCTTCAGTTCGCTCCGTAGCTTTGGCGACGGGGAACAGGTTCAACTCACCCTCTGCTTTAATCCTAGTCATCTCGAGTTTGTCGGTCCCGTTGTGATGGGCCGTGTTCGAGCCCGACAGGACCGGCTGGGTGATGAAGCACGCCAAAAGGCCATGGGCCTCGTGATTCACGGTGACGCAGCCTTTGCAGGCCAGGGGGTGGTGCAGGAGAGCCTCAATCTCAGTGAATTAGAGGGCTATCGAACTGGAGGCACGGTTCACCTCATTGTGAACAATCAGATCGGTTTCACCACACCGCCGGAGTCCAGCCGCTCCACAGCCTACTCCACAGACGTGGCCCGTATGCTCGATGTGCCGGTCTTCCATGTGAATGGAGAGGACCCTGAGGCGGTGAGCCAGGTGATTCGCTTGGCCATGGAGTTTCGGGAGGCGTTCCGTCGAGATGTGATCATCGACATGTATTGCTTCCGAAAATATGGACACAACGAAGGTGACGAACCCACCTTTACCAACCCGTTGATGTACGACGCCATTCGTGCCCGCGGGACGGTGCGGGAGACCTATTTAGCCAACCTTCAGGCCATGGGGCAGGTCACAGCAACCGATGGGCAAGCGATTATGGATCGGACCCGTGCTCGCCTCGATCGCTGCCTGGCAGAGGCCCGTGGTGAACTGAAGGACCACGAGACCTTCACGCCCGAGATTGCGGCCGTTGAGGATTTAAAACCGATTCCTGGTTACGGCTTCGAGTCCATCGAAGAAGAGGGCGGCACCCTGATGGCCTATTGCGGGGGCCGGGATCGAGATTGCCCGGAGGAGGAGACGCAGGTGGATGCGGATCACTTGCGGGATCTCCTCAAGGGGCAGTTGGATTGGCCGGAAGATTTCAACGGCAACAAGAAGCTGAAGCGGATCTTAGGGGCCCGGGCCAAGATGGCTGCTGGGGAGCAAGATTTGGACTGGGGTGTGGGCGAATCCCTCGCCTTCGCCAGTTTGCTTGCGGAAGGCGTGCCGATTCGTCTGTCCGGTCAAGATGCCGGGCGCGGCACCTTTGCTCATCGCCATTCGGTGTTTCACGATACGGTGGATGGGCGCACCTATGTCCCCTTGCAAAAGTTCGGTAACTTCAAGGTTTGGGACAGCCCTCTGTCGGAGTGTGCTGTGCTCGCCTACGAGTATGGTTACTCTCTGGAGATGCCCGAAGCTCTGACGATTTGGGAGGCTCAGTTTGGTGACTTTGCCAATGGAGCTCAGGTGATCATCGACCAGTTCATCACCTCCTCCGAGGACAAGTGGAATCGCTTTAGTGGCTTGGTGATGATGTTGCCCCACGGTTTTGAGGGCATGGGGCCTGAGCACTCCAGCGCCCGTCTTGAACGCTTTTTAACCATGGCGGCTGAGGACAACATCCAGGTGATGAACCTGACCACCAGCGCCCAGATTTTCCATGCACTGCGCCGTCAGATTCATCGGCGGATTCGCAAGCCTCTGGTCATCATGACGCCCAAGAGTCTGTTGCGCTTAAAGGCGGCAGGAAGCCCCATGAGTGATCTCTCGGGCGGTCGTTTCCAGAAGGTGATCGGTGATAAGGGGGGCTCCTCCCCCAGTGAGACCAAGCGGATCCTCGTCTGCAGTGGTAAAGTCTACTACGACCTCTGTGATGCCCGTAGCGAACACGGGGGCGATCACGTGGCGATTCTTCGGATGGAGCAACTCTATCCGGTGCCCTCCATCGAGTTGGAAGCAGCCCTCAAAGATTACCCCGATGGGACTCCGCTTTATTGGGTGCAAGAAGAGCCGGCAAATATGGGGACTTGGCCCACCCTCCTGCACCGTCTCGGTGCCCGGCCCTTTGATCGCTTTGAACTTAAAGGAGTTTGTCGACCTGAGAGCGCCAGTCCTGCGACGGGATCGGCTGCCAGTCACAAATACGAACAAGCCCTGCTTTGTCGCCAAGCCCTCGGTGTCGAAGAGGAAGAAGGAAAAAAATGAGTGTAGAGATCTCTGTTCCCTCCGTGGGCGAATCGATCACGGAAGTCACCATCGACAAGTGGTTGGTGAGCGTGGGCGATACGGTGCAAGCCGATCAACCCATCGCCGAAGTCTCCAGCGACAAGGCGGATCTGGAATTGCCCGCCCCAGCCAGCGGTACCATCACCGAATTGTTGGTGACGGATGGTGATGATGTGGAAGTTGGGCAGGTGATTGGTCGCATGGAAGCGGGCGACGTCGCTGTGACGACGCCGCCACCGGTCGCTGAAGCCCCTCCTATAGTGGATGAGCCACCGCCTGCCGCTGTCCCGGTCAAAACCGAGTTGCCTGCACCGAGTCCAGCAGCTCAGGCGGCCCTTGCTACGGACGCCCCCCGGGTCATGCCAGCCGCGGAGCGGGTACTGTATGAAAGTGGGCTGCCTGCCTCAGCAGCCACCGGTACAGGTCCGGGCGGGCGCGTTCTGAAGGAGGATGCGGTGCGAGCCGCACAGCAAGCGAAAGCCCCAGCGCCGGCAGCGCCAACAACTGCAGTCGCTCCTGCAGCCGACGCTGGCCGGGTGACTGAGCGGAAAAAGATGAGCCGTATGCGCCGAACCATCGCCTCCCGCTTGGTGGAAGCCCAGCAGACGGCCGCTTTGCTGACCACCTTTAATGAGGTGGACATGAGTGCGGTGATGAATCTGCGAAAGAGCCACCAGGAGGCATTTGTTGCTCGTCACGGGGTGAAGTTAGGCTTCATGAGCTTCTTCGTGAAAGCGGCTGTGGAGGCTTTGCGGATTTATCCGGCGGTCAATGCTCAGATCGAAGGCAAGGAGGTCGTCTATCACGACTATGCCGACATCGGTATCGCTGTGGGTGGTGGCAAGGGACTGGTGGTTCCTGTACTCAAAAACGCCGAGTGTATGGGCTTCGCCGAGATCGAGAAGCGGATTCGCGACTTTGGGGCCCGGGCCCGCAGCGGCGATTTGGCCTTGGAAGAACTCCAGGGTGGCACCTTCACGATCACCAATGGTGGGATTTACGGCTCCATGCTGTCGACACCCATCATCAATGCCCCCCAAAGCGGGATTTTGGGCATGCACAACATCGTCAAGCGGGCCGTGGTGGTGGGCGATGAAATCGTCGCTCGACCCATGATGTACTTGGCGCTGACCTATGATCACCGCATCGTCGACGGTCGGGAGGCCGTCAGTTTCCTCGTGCGCTTAAAGGAGTGCCTTGAGGAGCCTTCCCGTCTTCTGATTGAGGCATAGTTCCATGGAGAAAATTCACGATCTTGTGGTTATCGGCGGTGGTCCAGGTGGCTATGTGGCCGCCATCCGCGCAGCGCAGTTGGGTTGGGACGCAGCCTGCATTGAGGTGGAGAAGAAATTGGGGGGCACCTGCCTGCGAGTGGGCTGCATTCCCTCGAAGGCGCTCCTCGAATCCAGCGAGCGCTTTCGTGCAGCCCGGGAGGATCTCGCAGGTCACGGTGTCGACGTGGCTGACGTTTCCCTTAATTTAGAAGCGATGATGGCCCGCAAAAGCGGCATTGTGGAGGGCCTCTCGAAGGGGATCAAAGGTCTCTTTCGTAAGAACAAGGTGACCCGTTATTTGGGGCTGGGGAGCTTTACCGGTCCTGCGAAGGATGGCGTCCACGCCATTAAGGTCGCTGGGGATGATGGGGAGCAGGTGATCGGTGCCAAAAATGTCATCATCGCCACGGGCTCCGTCGCTGCCAAACTGCGCGGGGTTGAGGAGGATGGCGACCTGATCGGCAACAGCACTCAGGCCCTCTCCTACCCTTCGGTTCCTGGGCACTTGGTGGTCATTGGTGCCGGGGCCATCGGTCTCGAGATGGGTAGTGTTTGGCATCGTCTAGGAGCCCAGGTGACCGTTCTTGAATACCTGCCCCGCATCCTGCCCGGCTGCGATGGGCAGATCGCCAAAGAGGCCCACAAGATTCTAAAAAGGCAGGGGCTGAAATTTCAGTTGGGTGTCAAAGTGACCGGCGCACGCAAAGAGGGCGACGGTTGTGTCGTGGAGGTCGACGGGGCCGATCCGATCTCTTGTGATCGGGTGCTTGTTTCGGTGGGGCGCTGGGCCAACACAGCGGGCTTGGGACTTGAGGCCATCGGTTTAGCGACGAACCCCAGAGGACAGATCGAGGTGGACCGCGACTTTGGCACGGGCATCGATGGTGTTTACGCCATCGGCGATGTGATTCCCGGGCCGATGCTCGCCCACAAGGCCGAAGAGGACGGGGTGGCTTGCGTCGAAAAGCTGGTCACCGGCTACGGACATGTGGATTACGACTTGGTGCCGAGCATCGTCTACACGGAGCCGGAGGTGGCCAGTGTGGGCAAGACCGAAGAAGCCCTCAAAGAAGCAGGCATTGGCTACAAGGTGGGGAGTTTTCCCTTCATGGCCAATGGTCGAGCCCAAGCCCACGGGCACCCTCAGGGCTCAGTCAAGATCCTCGCCCACAGCGAAACCGATCGGGTGCTGGGCGTTCATATTGTGGGGCCCTGCGCCGGTGAACTGATCGGTGAGTGCGCCGCGGCCATGACGTTTGGCGCCAGTGCCGAGGATTTAGCCCGCACCTGCCATGCTCATCCGACGCTTTCCGAGACCATCAAAGAAGCGGCCATGGGCGTGGATGAGCGAACGATTCACCTCTAGTCGGGTCGGGCGAGCGGATCCCAGAGTGTCAGGTTTGCAGGCCCTTCGGGGCCGCCCAGTTGGCCATGGAATGGGTTGCCCCAGCACTGGATTGGAGTGCCAGGCGAGGCAGCACAAGCGTGGCTTTCCCCAAGGGCCACGGCCTGCTGACTCGCCAAGGCTTCGTCCCCAGCCAGGAGGATCGGGGTTGCGTGGACTTCGCCACGTTCCTGTCCTGCGATGATGGCCCGGTTTTTGGTCAACTGGCCATATTGATCCTGACCCCAACACTGGAAAGCGCCCCGGATACGGGCACAAACGGCCTTCCCGCCGCCAAGCATTTCTGTCGGTGCGGTATTCTGTAAATGCTCGTGCATGGATTCGGGGCTTGGGGTTCGGTCATTGTTCTGCCTAGGCATTCGCCCAAGGATCTGACCATGGCCATGGTGCCCCCAACAGTAACTGTTATCTGCTGCCCAAGCACAACTCGTGCTCCCCGTTGCCAGGATGCCAAGCACGCCATTTAGATTTGCGATCGGGCTGCTATTATCATTGAAATTAGAATCGCCATTGCCGATTTGGCCCAGCTCGTTCCCACCCATGCAATGGACCTGTCCCGTCGCCATCAGCGCACAGGTGTGGACTTGCCCGAGGGCGAGTTTCTGC
>PBND01000088.1 GCA_002722845.1 Myxococcales bacterium
TCCAAGCGATCCCGAGGGTGATCGTCAGTGGTCAGCGACTGCTCAGTCATGATCTCTAGGTGCTTGGGTATCAAAGTGCCCCTGCACTCGCTCAAGGAGGACGATCAAACCAACCACTGCCAGGGTGACGAGAAGCACGACCAGGGTATCGAGGATCCCTGAGTTCACCAGGGTCATCGCCGGCAGGGCTGTTGCGAAGGTGAGTAGCCAGATGAAGACTGTGGCCTGTTTGCGGGAAAAACCCAGCCGCAACAATCGGTGGTGAAGGTGATTCTGGTCGGCCCGGCCGATACTTACGCCCTCCCGGGTCCGGATCACGATCACCGAAAAGGTATCGTAGAGGGGCACAGCGAACACGATGATGGGAAGGGCTAAACTTGCGATGACGTTCTGATTCATCGTGAACGTGGCAAGTGCAGTGGCGCAGGCCAAGCTGTAACCAAGGAAAATAGAGCCTGCCGATCCCATGTAGAGGCTTGCTTTAGGGAAGTTGAAGATGAGGAATCCCGTGGTGGCGCCAGCGAGGGCGAGGAGCAGGGACGCCACCAAAGGCTGCAGGCCCCAGATCAACACGGCACCGAGAGAAAGCGCAGCGATCGTGCAGACCCCGGCGCATAGGCCATCGAGACCGTCGATCAAATTGATGCTGTTGGTCAGGCCAACAATCCAGCAGATCGTCAGGATTTCGGGGATGGGTGTGGGCAAAAAGGGAATCGACAAACGCAGCCCACAGATCACGACCACGATGGCAACGAGGCTCTCCACCGCGACGCGTATTTTGATGCTGAGGCCGTGGCGGTCATCGGCCAGCCCCAGAAGCACGATCACCACCCCGCCGAGGATCATGGCCGGCAAGGCATAATCACCTTCCGAGAACTTGAGGTCGATGGACCACTGCGGACCTAGAATCCCCCATTTTCGCAGAAGGTCCTGGGCAAAGAGCAAGGTCAATGATCCGGCCACGACCACGATGAGATGGGCCGCAGCGATGGCGATACCGCCCAACATCGGCATGGCCTCAGACTGATGCTTCCGGGCCCCGGGACGATCGAGGATATCAAAGCGACGGGCTAAGCTCCGGCAGATCGGCGTCAAGGCCAACGCCAAGAAAAATGTCCCAAAAAATGAAGCGATAAAGAGCATCATGGCATGGGCTGCACAGCACGGCTTCGCATCGGGATCAACCCGGCGGCCAGTGAAGGGGACGGCCACCGATCACATGAAGGTGGAGATGAAAGACGGTCTGGCCAGCGGCTGCACCGTCGTTAATGACCAAACGATAGCCCTCCAAACCTTCCTCCGCAGCGACCTGGTTCGCGACCAAAAGGAGATGACCCAATAGCGCTGCATCCTCTTCAACGGCGTCACTCAAACGAGCGATTGGACGCTTGGGGATGACCAAGATATGACAGGGAGCAACGGCGTTGATATCTCGAAAAGCAAGACACTGGGAATCCTCGTAGACTTTGTCCGCGGGAATCTCGCCATCGATAATCTTCTGAAAAATTGTGCTCAAATTTGTGTCCTCGACTTGGCAGGAAGGGCATTGATTACGATAGTAGCATTATGAGCCCCCGTGACGATCACAAGACCGAATCTGAAGGCGACGTTCTCGTTCGGCAAAAAACCCAACGACCAAGGAAGTGGCGTGTGTTGATGCATAACGACGACTTTACCACCATGGACTTTGTCATCGAGGTCCTGGAGCGGTTCTTTAAAAAGAATCGCTCCGAAGCCACCCAACTGATGCTGGAAGTGCATCAAAAGGGCCTTGCTGAGGTGGCTCAGTTGAGCCGAGATTTGGCGGAAACGAAAATTGCCGAGGTGGATGCCTACTGTAAGCTACACAGGCAACCCTTACAGTTGAGTGCGGAGCCCACATGAAGTTTTCCGCTGAACTCGTCGCCGTCCTCGACCTCGCTGCGGTGGAAGCCCTGGGTCGGCGGGAAGAGTATGTTACGCCAGAACACCTCTTGTTCGGCCTGCTTCACGACCCCCGAACCTCGTCCATTATCGAGGGCTGCGATGGCGATGTGGCCGTCCTCAAATCCCAACTCGAAGGCTTTTTGGACGAGCGTGAAGCGGTGGTGGGCGAAGGTCCAACCCCCACCGCGGTGAACCAAAGCCTTGGCTTCCAGCGGATCCTTCATCGGGCTGCCGAACAGGTGCATCGTTCGGGGCGGGAGCAGGTAGATTGCCCCCATATTCTCGTGGCCTCTTCGACGAGACGGACTGTGAGGCCACCTGGGCCTTGGAACAGGAAGGCTTGGATGAGTTTGTGGTGCAGCGCTATATCGCCCAATCGAGCCTGCCCACAGGGACTCAAGACCAAGGCCTAGAGGACCTCCCCCCCGATGCTGAAGAGGCGGGAGCCGATGGCCGGGACCCCCTGACCGTCTACTGCACCGACCTCGTGGCGAAAGCCCAAGCAGGAGAGTTGGATCCACTCATCGGTCGTGATGGGGAGATGGAACGGGCGGTGCAAGTGCTGGCCCGTCGACGAAAGAACAACCCGCTCTTCTTAGGGGAGCCTGGCGTGGGCAAATCAGCCATGGTGGAGGGCCTCGCCCAGCGAATCGCTGACGGCAGCGTCCCGTCCTTGCTCGCCGAGGCAGAAATCTTTGCCCTCGATATGGGTGCCCTCATGGCTGGCACCCGCTACCGAGGCGATTTCGAAGCCCGAATGAAACAAGTCTTGAGCGCCCTAGAGACCCGCTCCAATCCCATTCTATTTATCGATGAAATCCATAGCCTCGTTGGGGCAGGGGCAACCCACGGTAGCTCCATGGATGCCGGCAACCTCCTCAAGCCTGCCCTTTCCAACGGTGAACTCCAATGCATCGGTGCAACCACCTTCAAGGATTACCGGAGCCACTTCGAGTCAGACGCTGGCCTAGCCCGCCGCTTTCAAGTGGTGGAGATCCGGGAGCCCAAAGAAGGCGACGCACTCAAAATGATAGAACAAGGGCAACGAGCCGCCTTAGAGACCCACCACAATGTGCGCTATACCCGGCCAGCCCTGAAGGGGGCCGTCGAGTTATCGGCTCGCTATATTCAAGGTCGAGCCCTGCCGGACAAGGCCATCGACGTCCTCGACGAAGCCGGTGCCAGGGCTCGGCTTTCCTCACCACCGAAGACCCGGGTCGGAATTCACGAAATCGAAGCGGTCGTGAGTTCGATCACCCGGATTCCGACCCGCCGAGTCGCCCAGGATGAAAGGGCCGAGTTGGCGACCTTAGCGACAGAGCTCAAAGACCGAGTTTTCGGTCAAGACGAAGCGGTTCAACGGGTGAGCGACGCCGTCAAGAGGGCCCGGGCGGGACTCCGGCAAACCGATAAGCCGGTGGGGAACTTCTTGTTCTGGGGCCCGACAGGCGTGGGTAAAACCGAGCTTGCCAAGGCGCTGGCCGACCATCTGGGCCTCGAACTCCTTCGTTTCGATATGAGTGAGTATATGGAACGCCATGCGGTGAGCCGACTCATCGGCGCCCCACCGGGCTACGTTGGCTTCGATCAGGGCGGCCTGCTCACCGATGCCATCTTGGAGAATCCCCGCAGCGTGGTGCTCTTGGACGAGATCGAAAAAGCCCACCCCGATCTCTTCAACATCCTCCTCCAGGTGATGGACAGCGGCCAACTTACGGACAACAACGGGCGCAAGGCGGACTTCCGCAACGCCATTCTCATCATGACCTCGAACGCCGGTGCCCGGCAGATCTCCAAAGGCAGTATCGGCTTTGGGGGCCGACCCGCTGGCGGCCTGGCCCGGGAGGCTCTGGAGCGAGCTTTCAGTCCAGAATTTAGGAACCGCCTCGATGCCATGATCGACTTTGAGCCCCTATCAAGTCAGGTGATGGGGCGTATTGTCGACAAGATGATCGATGAACTTAAAGCCCAACTCAAACCCCGCAAAGTCACCCTCAGGCTGAGCGACGAGGCCCGGAACTGGCTGGCGGAAAGAGGGCACGACCCGGCCTACGGCGCCCGCCCGCTGGGGCGCCTGATCGACCAAGAACTTCGGCAAGCCCTGGCCGACGACCTGCTCTTTGGATCTTTGGTGAACGGGGGAGACGTTCAGGTCACCGTTGCCGAAGACGAACTAAAGATCACCGTGGAGTGAGTCCTGGGCCACACGAGTCCATGGACCCTGCAGCGTCTCACGCTGCTCGAGGCTGCGGTCCAAACGATCTAGAAACTCATCCCGACTCAGTAGGCGAGCGCCGAAGCGCCGCATGTGGGGTGTATCCTGCTGGCAGTCGACCAGGTCAAAGCCCTTCATCTGGAGAAACCGAACGAGGGAGACCAATGCGGCCTTAGATGCATCGGGGGCCCGGTGAAACATCGACTCACCAAAAAAGACGCCGCCGAGTGCGATCCCATAAAGCCCCCCCACCAAATCATCACCCTCCCAGGCCTCCACGCTGTGGGCAAAGCCCAAGCGGTGCATGCGATGATAGGCTTTGCGCATATCCTGGGTAATCCACGTCCCGCGCTGGCCGGGCCGTTGAATGAGGGCACACCCCTCCATCACCCCCTGAAAGTTCGAATCGAAGCGGATCTCGTAAGGGGACTTTCTAAGGGTTTTTTCCAGCTTGCGCGGCACGTGAAACTCGTTGGGAAAAAGCACCAAGCGAGGGTCTGGACAATGCCATAGAGGTGGGTCGCCTTCCGAGAACCACGGGAAAATACCCCGAGCGTAAGCGTTGAGGAGCCGCTGGGGGCTTAGGTCCCCCCCCATGGCCAGGAGGCCGTTGGGCTCCGCTTCACGGGGATCAGGAAAGCCCGGGTATCGATCGTGGAGGCGGTAGAAAGTCATCGCCTCCCTATTCTGCCCTGATTTGCAGGGTGGCGTCGAGCACCGGGTAGCGCCGACGAGCTGCCTTCAACTCGTAATGCCACCATTCGGAGCCAATGGCTCGCAGACCGGCCTTCTTCATGGCCAGCAAAAGAATACGTCGGTGTTCACGGGCCGCCTTGGAGCCCCCCTGATAATTGTGGCGAGCTCTGAAGCTAAGATCGTCGAAAGCCGAGGGCATCGGCACGGCCTTCCCCGTATCCAGACGATAGAGACCAACGTCAATGGCCGCGCCGAGGTTGTGCAAACTCCCCCGTTTCGGATCGGCCACAAGGCCTCGCTTCGGGCAGGCTTTCCACAACTCGACTTGAACCGACCAAGGGCGATAGCAATCGTAGGCTAAGAGGCCAAAACCTTGGGACCGCAATGCCGCGGCCGCTCGTCGAAGACGCTGAGCCAGGGGCTTGAGCACCAGGCAGTCCGCGCCCTTGGGGTAAAACGGACGACCCATGATGTTCTGATCCGTACCGTAGGCCAAAGCCACCCGCAGGTCGGGGATGGTATTTTTTAGGGCAGTCAGGTGCTGAGTACTGCGCTTCATCCCCTTCGGGGCCGGCGGCTTCCCGCCGTAGGGATCCTTACGTCCTTTGCAACCCTCGACGCCGAATGCATAGGCTGCCCCAGAGAGCCCACAAAGCACCAGCAACAAGCCAATTCGTCCGACCATAGAGGCCCCATAACGCGGACCCCGACGACCTGGCCAGAGCAAGTCGCTTGACCGAAGCCAGGATGTGGCGGCAGAGCCCAGCCAGGCTGCCGGGAGAACACCATGCTCGTCGTCGGATTGGCTGGAGGAACCGCCAGCGGCAAGACCACTGTGGTCGAAGCGATCTGTGACGCCCTCGGCCCGGATCGAGTCGCTGTGCTGGGATTGGATCATTACTATCGAGACCTTTCCGCGCTGCCCCTCAACGAGCGTAAGACCTATAACTTCGATCACCCTGACGCCTTTGACCTGCCCTTGATTCTCGATCACCTCCAGGCCCTCGAGCGGGGGGAGGCGATTCAGCGCCCGAGTTACTCCTTTGCTCTCTCCGTTCGGACCGATGAGACCGTCCGAATCGAATCGGCCCCCGTCGTCATGGTCGAAGGTATTCTGGCCCTGGCCCACCCCGAGTTACTGGCCCATTACGACCTGAGAATCTTCGTGGATTCGGCCGATGATCTGCGCTTGATCCGCCGCTTGGAACGGGATGTGGCCGATCGGGGTCGAAGCCTGGAGGAGACCACATCCCGTTATCTGCGCTGGGTTCGCCCCATGCACCAGGCCTTCGTCGAGCCGAGCAAAGCAGAGGCGGATATCGTCCTGCGCAACCATCGCAGCCCTGAACGGGCGATCCGACTGCTCGTCAAGGCCCTCGGCGCTTGATGCGCTCGGCCGAGGAACTCCTGGGGCCGGATGGCCCCCTGCCTGATTTACTTCCTGGGCACGAGACCCGTCCTGATCAATTGCACATGGCCCGCGCAGTGGAAGAACAGCTGACCCATGGCGGCCTACTCGTGGTAGAGGCCGGCACAGGCGTTGGAAAATCCCTTGCCTATCTTCTGCCCGCCGCGCTCTGGGCGAAAGCGAACGAACGCCGCGTCGTGATCTCGACCAATACAATTCCCCTGCAAGACCAGCTCTTGAAGAAGGACCTGCCAGTCGTCCGAAAGCTGCTCAAGGCGGCAGGCCTCAACGAACCACTGCGCTATCGCCAACTGGTGGGAAGAGGGAACTACCTGTGTGAGCATCGCCTCAACCACGCCCAAGCGGAGGTGGTCCGAGGCGATCAACTCTTTGACGATGAGGGCCGCGTGCTCGCTGACGTGGAGCGGTGGAACGGGGGAGACGACCACGAAGGCCGACGGCAGGAGATTCCGTTTGGGGTACCAGCCTCCACCTGGGACCGCATCAACGCCGATGCGGACAATTGCCTTAATCGGCGCTGCAACTATTACGACCGCTGCCATTTCTTTAACAGCAGGAAGCGGGCAGGAAGCGCCGACCTCCTGGTCGTCAATCACGCCCTCCTTCTGGCCGACCGGGTGGTCCGAGGCGGCGGTGATGAGGCAGAGGGTGTCTTGCCCGATTGGGATGTCGCCGTCCTCGACGAGGGGCATCACCTGCAAGATATCGCCACCCGGGCTTTCACCGTTGAAGTGAGTCGACGGAGCCTCAACCGGCATCTTGACCGCTTGGCGAACCCTCGCTTCAAAGACCGGGGCGAGTTAGCAACCCTCGAGATCGCCCTCGGCCAGGTCACCGGCGCAAAGGAATCGATCGCCGAACGGCTCGCTGACCTCCTTCACGAGGATCTACACGTTTGGGTCGACAGCGTCCGGGACGCAGCCGAAAGCCTCTGGGATCAACTGATCGAGGCCTATAGCCAAGATGAATCAAGACAAGTCTGGATCGACCGCCATGCGGCCGAAAGCGAAACCTGGCAGAGTTGCTCCCGACAACTTCGAGGTCTGAAGACCAGCCTGCAACAGCTGGTCTACCACCTCGACCGAGTCCTGGGCCAAATCGAAGCGGAATCCCTCCACGAAAACGATGATGCGGTGCGCCATGGAACACTGGGCATCCAGTCCCGGCGCCGGCGACTCCATGAAGCGAGCGAGTCACTCGATGCCCTTGAAAATGGTGAAGACTGGGGCTGTACCTGGGTGGAGGTTGGCAGCATGCCCAAAGATCGCCGCTGGGCTCGAAATGTGGGGCTAAACCGAGCACCGGTGGAGGTCCGTGAGATGCTCGAGGAATACCTCTATCAAGGACCCCACGCTTTGGTCATGACCTCGGCAACCCTCACCACGGGCCCCCAAGACTTTCGCCTTCTCGTGCATCAAACAGGGCTCGATCTGCACCAACCAGAACCCCGACTGCTGGCCTTTGGCTCCCCCTTTAACCATGGTGAGCAAGCCTTACTGGCCACGCTGCCCAATCATCCTGATCCCCGTCAAAATGGAGGTCAGGACTTTGAGTCAGCCTGTGATGTCGCCATCGAAACCTTGGTCCGAGCCAGCGAAGGTGGCGCCTTGGTCCTCTTCACTTCTCGACGGCAAATGCGCGGGAGCTTCGATCGTCTTGCGCCGGCCTTGCTGGGCTCCGGCTACCAAGTTTTCGTTCAAGGCCAACGAGGACTGGCCCGCAGCGAACTACTCAATCGCTTTCGACGCCAAAGCAAAGGGGTCCTTTTTGGAACCGACAGCTTTTGGGAGGGCGTGGATGTACCCGGTGAAGCACTACGTCTAGTGATCCTGACCCGACTTCCCTTTAAGCCGCCGACCGAGCCCATCACGCGGGCTCGCCATGCACGCATCGAGGCGGAAGGCGGTCGCCCCTTCTCAGTCGTCACCTTACCCGAGGCGATTTTGAAACTCCGCCAAGGCTACGGTCGGCTCTTGCGCCACCGGGAAGACTATGGCGCTGTTGTTATCCTCGATCCACGTATCGAAAGCCTCGGATACGGTCGTCGCTTTCTTAAAGCACTCCCGCCTGCACGTCGTTTGCGAGGTCATCTCGATACAGTCGTCCAGGCCGTCAGCCAGGCCACAGGAGTTCCCCATTGAATGTTTTGGTTCTAGATACCGGTTTTTCCGATGGACTGGTGGCTGCCCAAGGCAATGACGGCCGTCGAGCCCAGCGACTGATCGGCCCCTTCGGCACCCACGGCGAGACCATTCTAGCGGCGATCCAGGAGGTCCTCGACGAGCTCGGACTGGATCGCCGTGACCTTGAGCGGGTGGGCGTCGGCCAAGGCCCAGGCAGCTTCACAGGGCTACGAATCGCCCTCGCCACAGCCCAAGGCCTTGCGAGCAGTCTGGGGGTTGAGCTCGTGGGCTATCCCACCTTTGAGGCCTTACCCCAGCCAAGAACCCATGACCTCGTTCACGTCTTTGATGCCCGCCGAGGACAACTCTTCGCCGCAAGGATGGACAATAACATCTTGGCCCGAGCGGCTTGTCACGAGCCAGAAACAGTGGGTTCGTGGATCGGTGCGAATACCCTTGTCTTCGGTGACGGCCCCGTTCGCTACCCGCAACTTTTGGCCAGCGGTGGGACCTGGCTTGAAGGCCCCTATACGGTCTCTGCAGATCGGGCCCTCAAACTGACCCTCGTCGGCGAGGTGAGAGCGGGTCCTTTGCTGCCGACCTACCGCCGAGGGGCCGAGGCCCAAGTCCTGTTCGGTAGCCCTGAACTCGACCGAGCCCTCGACGGCGACGAAATCGCTGACTGATCTGCCGGCGTCATTCGACGGTGACTCGAAACCTTGGGGGGGCGTCGCAGGCCTTCGTGTACGCGCGCGATAGGAGTTGGCTTTGGGGGCCGTTGTGTTCTAAGCCGCGGGCCCCCTGAAGAGGCAGCATTATGACCGACCCGTTCAAGCCCCTCGACGACTTTCTCCCCCGCCACCTCGGCCCCCGAGACCATGAACTGCCAGGCATGCTCCAGGCGGTCGGCTTCGACAGTCTTGACGACCTCATGGCGGCGACAGTCCCCCAAGCCATCCGCATGCGGGGTAGCCTACAAGGACCGATCGGACCCGCATTAAGCGAGTCGGAAGCGCTCGCTGATTTGAAGGAGAAAGTCAGCGAGAACATCCCCCATCGTAGTTACATCGGCATGGGATATTACAGCACGATTGTCCCGCCGGTGATTCAACGCAATGTGTTGGAAAACCCCGGTTGGTATACCCAGTATACCCCCTACCAAGCAGAGATCAGCCAAGGCCGTCTGGAAGCCCTCCTCAACTTTCAGACGATGTGCAGTGAACTCACCGGTCTCGACATTGCGAACGCCAGTCTATTGGACGAAGGCACGGCGGCTGCGGAAGCGATGACCCTCTGTTTGCGCAGTGCGAAAAAACGCAAAGGCCAACGCTTCCTGGTGGATCAAAACCTCAACCCCCAAACCATCGAAGTGGTCTGTACTCGAGCCACCCCCCTTGGCATTGAGATCGAGTTGGGAAATCCAGAGGAGTTCGCCTTCGACGACACCATCTTCGGTGTCCTGCTCGCCTATCCCGACACCACCAGTACCCTCCGTGATCTCGAGGCGGTGGCCTCTGCAGCCCATGAGGCCGGTGCCCTCGTCAGCGTCGTCACGGATCTACTGAGCCTTTGCCTCCTGAAACCGCCAGGGGAGTGGGGTGCGGATGTGGCCGTTGGCAGCAGTCAGCGCTTCGGTGTCCCCATGGGCTTTGGGGGTCCCCATGCCGCGTTCTTTGCCACCCGCTCTGCCTACCAGAGGCGCATGCCCGGGCGGCTCATCGGTGTCAGCCAAGATGCCAATGGCAAGCCCGCCCTTCGGATGGCCTTGCAGACCCGAGAGCAACATATTCGCCGGGACCGGGCGACCAGCAACATCTGCACTTCTCAGGTCCTGCTTGCGGTGATGGCCAGCATGTACGCGGTCTACCATGGTGCAGAGGGTTTGAAAGCCATCGCGCAGCGCGTCCATCGCCTCGCTCAGGGACTGGCATCGACACTTTCGGCCCTCGGCTGGACGGTGGTCGACGGGCATCGCTTCGATACGGTGGTCGTGGAGGCGGGCGACCGAAGCCAGGCGCTTCGCCAGGCCTTAGCGGCCGCTCGTATCAACCTACGGGAACTGGATGATGGCCGATTCGCCATCAGTCTCGATGAGGCGGTCACCGAAGCTGAACTGATCGAGTTGATTGGCTGCTTTGGCGGTGAGGCTCAGGACCTTCACCGGGGGGTTGCCGAAGGGGGCTCGAATATCCCTGCGCCACTTCAGCGAAGCACGCCTCCCCTTCAGCACGGTGTTTTTGAGCGCTACCACGCAGAGCACGAGATGCTCCGCTATCTCACCCTGCTTCAAAGCCGAGACTTGAGCCTGACGGCCAGCATGATCCCCCTCGGCTCCTGCACCATGAAGCTCAATGCCACGGCAGAGATGCTGCCTGTCACCTGGCCCGAGTTGGCTGGGGTTCACCCCTTCGCCCCGGCGGATCAAACCCGGGGCTATCAACTGATGATCGAAGAGTTGGAGGCCATGCTGGCGGAGGTCACCGGAATGGCTGCGGTGAGCCTGCAGCCGAATGCTGGCTCCCAGGGGGAGTACGCCGGCATGTTGGCCATCGCCGCCTACCACCAGGCCCGAGGCGATTCGGCCCGCAATGTCTGCCTGATTCCGAGCTCGGCCCACGGCACGAATCCGGCGAGCGCTGTGCTCGCTGGCCTTGAGGTCGCTGTGGTCGCCTGCGATGACTTGGGCAACGTCGATCTAGAGGATCTCAAAACCCAAGCGGCCCGCCATGCGGACCGCCTCGCCGCCATCATGGTGACCTATCCAAGCACCCACGGCGTCTTCGAGGCCGGCATCGTCGAACTCTGCGAGATCGTCCATCGCCATGGGGGCCAGGTCTATATGGATGGGGCCAACATGAACGCCCAGGTCGGCCTCTGTCGCCCCGGCGACTTCGGTGTGGATGTCATGCACCTGAATCTGCACAAAACCTTCGCCATCCCCCACGGGGGTGGCGGGCCTGGGGTCGGCCCGATCGCGGTCGCACCCCATCTCGCCCCTTATCTACCCGGCCATTCCGTCCGTCCCGTCCCCGGGGCTGACACCGTCGGTGCTGTTTCAGCCGCGCCCTGGGGCAGCGCTGGCGTGCTGTGCATCTCGTGGATGTACATGAAGATGCTTGGCGTCCGAGGACTCAAACGGAGTACGGAGATCGCCATCCTGAACGCCAACTACCTGAAGGCGAAGCTGCAAGATCATTATCCGGTCCTCTACAGCGGCCCCCAGGGAACGGTGGCCCATGAGTTTATTCTCGACCTCCGCCCGCTCAAAAAGACCTGCGGGGTGGAAGTCGCTGATTTGGCCAAACGACTGATGGATTACGGCTTCCATGCCCCGACCATGGCCTTTCCCGTTGCCGGCACCCTTATGATTGAGCCGACGGAGTCGGAAAGCCTGCAGGAGTTGGACCGCTTAGTCGAAGCTCTGCTTGGCATCCGCGAAGAGATTGCGGCCCTAGAGCGGGGCCACGTCGCCCACGAAGACTGTGTCCTCGCCCATGCGCCCCACAGCGCAGAGGCCCTCTGCAAAACCGGTTGGGACCGGCCGTACAGCCGGGAAGAAGCAGCGTTTCCCACCGCCCATACCCGGGCCCAGAAGTTCTGGCCCAGCGTTGGACGGATCGACGAGGCCTACGGGGATCGAAACCTCATGTGTAGCTGCCCCCCCCTCGAAGCTTACGCCGTCGCCTGATGGGTTTTGTGGGCAAACTCAAAAAGCTCTTTTCGCCGGCCGGTCCCCGGCTGGTCGCAAGCGCGTTGCGGTACCAATATTGGCACCGCAAAAATCAGTGGATCTATTTGAAGCATGGCCTCGCTCTCGAGAACGAATGCGTCGGCGACTTCATGCCCCATGATATCTACTGGGCCCACCGCAGTATTTATGACTTCGCCTGCGACCACCTTCCTAGCCGAAGCGGTTTACGGGTTCTCGATCTGGGTTGTGGCGTGGGCTACGGCGCCGCTCTTCTCGCTCAAGATGACCGGGTCGCATCGGTCACAGCGCTCGATCTAGACGAGGCCTGCATTCGCTACGCCCAACGGCATTTTGGTGACATTACGGGCCTGCGTTTTGCGCCCTGCGCTGCTGAGGATTTCCCCAGCCAGCACGCAGGCCCCTATGACTTTATCTTCTCCAGTAACGTCTTCGAGCACCTGGATGATGCGGGGGCCCTTCTACGGGCTTTACCGAAACACCTCGCGGCGGATGGACGCTTTTTCTTCGCGGTTCCCCCCATCTTCGACGAGGCAGAACGGGCCCGGCAAAATGCCGTTGAGTTTCACCGATCTAACCACCTCATCGCCGAGTGGCAGGAACACCTTCAAAGGGCCTTTGGCAGCCCAGGTACCTTCTACGCGCATCGCTACACGCCCCGTCAGCCGGACCGACCCTATGACGCCACCTCAGCACCAATTCCCGTGACCGATTTGGGTAGCTATGATTTCTCCTTTACCGCCAGTGGACTGGACGCCAGCCAAAGTGGTGACACCCTCACGGCGATCTGGGTCTTGGGGCTCCCTTGACAAGCCTGGGCCAAGGGACCAATGGACAGCCGTCCCCGAAGGTTTTTTGAGACCATGACTGATCTGAAGACCACCCCTCTCCACGCCGCTCATGTCGCCGCTGGCGCGCGCATGGTCGATTTCGGTGGCTGGGACATGCCGGTCCAGTATCAGGGGGCGAAGGCCGAGCATTTCGCCGTCCGGGAAGCTGTTGGGCTCTTCGATGTGAGTCACATGGGCGAGGTCTTCTTGCTAGGTCCCGAGGCCCTGGCCGCCGCCGATCACCTCGTCACCAACCGAGTCGCCCAGTTGGCCGATGGTCAGGCTTGCTATGCCGGCCTCCTCAACGAGGCCGGCCACTTCCTCGACGACGTGGCCGTTTATCGGGTGCACAATGAGCGGGTCATGATCTGTCTCAACGCATCGAATGCCCACAAAGACATCGCCTGGATCCGTCAACAGGTCGGTGCGCGCGTCGAGATCGAGGACCGCTGCGCCGAGACTGCCCAGATCGCCGTCCAAGGCCCCAAAGCCGCGGCCCTACTGCAGTCGCTCACCCCCACTGATTTAAGCACCATCGGCACCTACCGCTTTGCCATGGGCGAGGTGGCTGGGGTCTCGGCGATGATCGCCCGCACCGGCTACACCGGCGAAGATGGCTTCGAACTGTATGTCCCCTCCGCCCATGCCCATGCCCTGTGGGATCACTTGGTGGCCGGTGGCGGCATCCCCTGCGGTCTCGGTGCCCGGGACAGCCTGCGCCTCGAGATGAAGTATGCCCTCTACGGCAACGACATCTCCGAATCGACGAACCCCATCGAGGCCGGACTGAGTTGGATTTGTAAGGATAAGTTCAAAGACTTCATCGGCGCTGAAGCCCTTCGCCAAATTCGCGCCGAGGGCCCTCGTCGCAAACTGGTTGGACTGACCTTGGAAGGGCGACGAATCGCCCGCCATGACACGCCTGTTCACGATCTCGATGGCAAGCCCATCGGGCGGATCACCTCCGGCGCCTATGCACCGAGCGTCGATGCCAGTATCGCCATGGCCTATCTAGAGACCGACACATCGAGCGTGGGCACCGCCGTCCACGTGATGATTCGAGACAAAGCGCACCCAGCGACGGTGGTGAAAACCCCGTTTTATACGAAGAATTGAGAAGGAATCTAACGATGCCCGGAATTCCTGAAGACCGACTCTACACCGAAGAACACGAATGGGCTTTGAACGCCGACGGTATCGTCATCGTCTGCATCACCGACCACGCGCAAGATGCCCTCGGCGACATCACCTACGTCGAGCTACCCGATGCCGGTGACGAGCTGACCGCCAATCAAGGTTTCGGTGAGGTCGAGTCAAACAAGAGCGTCAGCCAACTCTTTGCGCCCATCGGGGGCGAGATTATCGAGGTGAACGGTGATCTCGAAGATGCCCCCGAGACGCTGAACGATGATCCCTATGGTGAGGGGTGGCTCATCAAAATCGCCCCGACCGACCCCAATGAATTGCAGAACCTCATGACCCATGAGGAATACGGCCAATTCATCGAGGAAATGGATTAAGAGCAACAATCTCTGCCCCACTCCATCTCGCTGAGTAGCCAGAGACCACAGGAAGCGGTAGGCTCGGCCCATGCGACTCGCCCTCCTTCTCACCTTGTGCTGCCTGACCACAGCACCTTCAGCCATCGCAGCCCCTGAGACATCCTCATGGGTCGCTAAGCGCAAGAAAAAGCGAAAAAAACGACGCAAACGCAGAGCTCGCAAGGTCAGAAAAAAAGCCACCCCAAAGAAAGCAAAAAGGAAGGCGCCCACACCGCCGAAGGCCAAAACAAAAAGGAAGCCGACCACACCGCCGAAGGCCAACCCAGAGAAGCAAGCGCCCCCAGCCATCACAACAACAGCAGCCGTTGATGCCCCTGAGGACAAGCGGCCAAACGTCGCTGTGCTCCCCTTCCAGGCCGTTCACGGAGTGGAACAGTCCGTGGCGAACCTGCTCTCGGAGATCCTCTTAACTCAGGTGGGAAATGCCCCCTATTTCAGCCGGGTGATCGGCGGCTCTGACATGCAAGAGCTGCTGGATTTAGAGCAGCAGAAGGTGGCCCTCGGCTGCGATGATGACAGTTGTCTGAGTTCGCTCGGCGGCGCCCTTGGCGCCGCCCTCATGGTCGCCCCCAGCATCGGCAAGCTAGGTGATCAATATATCTTGAACCTAAAACTCACCGATGTGGAGGAGGCCATCGTCCGCGCCCGACTCAACGTCGAAATTGAGGGTGAGCGAAACCTAAAGGCCGATTTGGAAGCCGCCATCGACGAGTTGCTTCAGGTGGCCTTTGAACCCAAGTCATCGGCCTCGTCAGCCGACCCGCCAAAGCCAGAGGCCTCAACACAAGAGCCGCCACTCGCAACAACAACCGCGCCCGGGCACCTCCCCTCGCTCGGGCTTGGCTTGATGGGCCTCGGGCTCGTCTCCAGTGCCGGTGCGTATTATCTCCAGCAACAAACCCACGCGAACTTCAACGCCTCCCCTGGGACCCTTGCGGATTATGACCGGGGTCTTGAGGGGACCTACTACGCCAACCTAAGCCTCGGTGTCGGCTTGACGACACTCGTGGGCGGAACGATGACCTGGTGGCTTACTCGATGACTCAACGCCTCGCCCTCATCAGTCTCTTTGGCCTATGGGGCTGCTTTCAGCCTCCCGGTGATCTGTGCTCCAGCGATGCGGATTGCCCCCCCGACAAGGCCTGCGTGGCCCTCGAAACCCGATCCGTTTGTCTTGATACCCAGTCGCAAACGGGCCCAGTTGGCAGCGATGCCGGTGGGGGCTCAGGGGGACAAGACGGTGGACAACAAAGGGATGGCGGCTCGCCAGCTTCAGATGCAGGCAGCGGCTCCCAAGGGCCCAGGAGCCCCGTGGTCGCCTTGGGCGCCGATCACAGTTGTGCGGTCTCCCCGAGCGAGGAGGTGCTGAAGTGCTGGGGTGCAAATACACAGCGTCAACTTGGACTGGACACGGAGGGTCGTGGGGATCGATTTATACCTGTGGATGCTTCGGGAACCGGGGCTTCTCCTCCCCACAGTCTGGCAGCTGGGACGGAATTTACCTGTGGGGCCTTTGCGCAAACCCTTTGGTGTTGGGGGCAAGAGCCCGCGACACAAGTTCCAGAGGAACGCCCCTGGCAAGTTGTCATCCCAGACAATGGTCAGATTCAGCAACTGGCCGCTGGGAGAGCCCACTATTGTGCCTTGTTTGAAGATGGCCGGGTTGCCTGTGCTGGCCAGAACAACGCCGGTCAGATCGGTCGAGCTATCGAGGCAGGCAGCGATGGCAGCCTGAATGTCGTCGCTGGTCTCACCAACATCCGTGAAATCGCCCTGGGAGGGGATCAAAGTTGCGCAGTCACCCATTCCGGCGCGCTGCACTGCTGGGGGAAACGCCATGATCACAACGAAGCATTGGGCGAAGATACCGGCGAACTGCGGACGCTGGCGGAGTTTGGCGTGGTTACGTCGCTGGCGGTGGGCGCCACCCATCTCTGTGCCCTCGACGATCAAGGAGTGGCCCGCTGCCTCGGCGACAACACCTACAAGCAAATCGACTTGGATCTCCGCCTGCGACGAACGGTCACCGAGTTGGCTGCCCTGGGTATCGGTGTGGAGTACAGAGCGCTGAGCGCGTCTCGCTATGGCACCTGTGCGCTAAGCAACAATCGCACCGTCTATTGCTGGGGGCAGATTGCCGAAGATGACCAACGAGCCCCCGAACTGGTCCCAAACCTCTTTGATATCGACCATCTATTCAGCAGCCCCCAGGCCCATCATCGCTGTGCCCAAAGTGAAGACGGCACCCTCCTTTGCTGGGGTCAAAATGACCGCGGGCAACTGGGTCGAGGCCGCTATGAACCCGGCGACTTTCTTGAGGCAGCGAGCCCGGTTATGCTCCTGCGCGGTGGCAATGGTGGGGATGAGACCCCCGGCACGAGTTGTCGGCAAATCCACGAGCAGTACCCCCAACTCCCAACCGGTCGCTACCTCGTTGACCCTCGAGGTACCGGGCAACTGGTAGAGGTCCACTGCGAGATGGACCTTGAACCCGGTGGATGGACCTTGATGATCACGGTCCCAAGCCAAGATTGGGACGCAGACAGCAATGTCCTTGATCCGCCCGTGGCTCGCTATGGGGGCAGCCTTTGGAGCCCAAACTACAGCCCCGTATCGCTACCCGTCGATTTCGCCAGCAATGTCATCGCCTATCGCTCACCGGCCTACAGCGCTTTGAGTTATGGCTCACTCAACATCGGCTTTCGCGCCCCAGAGGCTGCCGATTGGCGCTACTGGAGCTTCCAAGACGCGCCGCGCCTCTCCCTTGCATCTGTCATCGAGCCCGGTGAGTTTGTGACCTTTGGGCCTGCAGGTCTCAATCAGGGTGTGGATGGTTGGTGCAGCCTCATCGACGGGGACTGTGGTTGGGGCTCGAGTGGCGAGGCGAGAGGGGGATATAACTCAACTTGGAATGGCACCGGCGTTCGCCTCGGCTTTAGCGCCCGTCAAGACCAGCCGTCATGTGGAAACCCAGTTCCCACATACATGGGGGTTGGTGGTAGTTCAGCCGGCTATGTTGCAGGAATTAGTCGCAGCTATACGGTGGTGGCCTGCAACAGCAACTGCTGCAACCGAAACACGAGTTCCCTCGCCCACGGCCAGGTCTGGGTTCGTTAGCGCAACTCAGCACAGGGCCTTAAGCAAGGCCCCTAACTGCTCATAAACCACAGCAACGCTTGCGGGGCATACGCTCTCGTCGGGACTGTGAGCATCCTGAATATCGGGACCAAAACTGATCATATCCAAGCCGGGGACGCGCTCTCCGAGAATGCCACACTCCAAACCTGCGTGAATCGCTGTCACCTCCGGCTCCCGGCCGTAATAGGTCGCAAAGACCTCCTTGGTGATGGCCAACATGGGGCTAGAGAGGTCGGGCAACCAGCCTGGATAGCCCGCATCGCTACGCACGCTGAAGCCGCAGAGATGGGCAAAACTGGCCAGTTGGTCGCAGAGTTGATCCAAGGCTTCTCCGTTGGAACTTCGGCTACAGCTGGTCACGGTCACCGCTTCGTCAGACCAGGTCACCACACCCAGGTTGTTGGAGGTCTCCACCAAGCCAGGGATCGACTGACTCATGGTCACCACACCGCTGGCTTGAGCAAAACAATAGGCGAGGAGCCCCTGGGCAAGGGCCGCCTCTAGGGGCGGGGTCTCATCCCCCTGCAGCGCTTCGATATGAAGGTCGAAGTCGGCTTCACTGTCCGTATGTAGGCGTTTTAGTGCCGCCATCTGCCCCTCGAGGATCTGGGGTAGTCGGGCCAGCAGTTCAGCCCGGATACGGATGACGGCTGTGGCTTCTCTGGGGATCGCATTGCGCTTTGAGCCGCCTTCAAAGCGGCAAAGCTGGAGGTCCAAGCCCTTGCGGGGAAGTTGGATGAGCAATTGGGCCAGCAAACGGATCGCATTGCCACGATTCTTGATGATATCGAGACCCGAGTGCCCCCCACGCAGTCCGGTTAAACTCAACCGGACGGCAAGAGTGCCTGACTCTACAGGGTCCCAGGACAGGCGCCGAGTGGCGATCAAATCCCGGCCGCCGGCACAGCCCACATAGAGGATGCCCTCTTCTTCCGCATCTAGATTGATGAGGCGACGGCCGGTCAAGTAGCGCCCCTCCAGATTGAGGGCGCCGCTCATGCCGGTCTCTTCATCGATGGTGAACAGCAGTTCGAGAGGGGGGTGGTCAGCATAGGCACCTTCGCCCGCGGCCATGCACAGGGCGACACCGATCCCATTGTCGGCCCCCAGAGTCGTTTGCTTGGCGTAGAGCCGCTCCCCTTCGAGCCGAAGTTGAATGGGATCCGTAAAGAAGTCGTGCTCAACCCCGCTGTTTTTTTCGCAGACCATGTCTAGGTGGCCCTGTAAAATCACAGGATCGGCCTCCGCCCCGGCCCCCCGTCCAGGCACTTTGACGATGAGATTACCAATCTCGTCGGAGTAACACTTGAAGCCATGGTCTTCCGCCCAAGCAACCACGTAGGTCTTGACCTCTTGCTCACGGCCGCTGGGCCGCGGCCGATCGGCAAAGGCGGCGAAATGCTGCCAGACAATAGGCGGCTCTAAACCCGAGACTACCTCTTGATTTGTCGTCACGTCAGTTCCCCCTGGCTTCGGTCACCTCAAAGCACCAGTTTTTGCGCCCCATCGGAGGCGAACTATGGCAAGGCGGGCTGCCCACTACACATTCGGAGCCCTCGGGTGAACGAGAAA
>PBND01000089.1 GCA_002722845.1 Myxococcales bacterium
AAGCGCTCGACAGGTCACCAAGTCCAGCACCCGCCCAAAACGAAGAAGCCAAGCCTGGAGCCCGTATCCGTTCTGGACATCTCGGCCGTGCACCCCGGAGCCTGCCTAGCGAGGGTGATCAGGCACTGTTGAGCAAGGCCTCTGAAGGTTTCCGGTCAGCGCAAACGCGTATACCCACACCAAGGGTACAACCGCCTAGGGCCCGACCGCCTAGGGCCCGGCCGCCCTCGGCTGGGCAAACCCGCATTTCGATGCCGACTCAGCGAACTCAGATCCCTGGCGGTATCGTATCATCCGGTCGGACAGAACGACCTCAGCCCCGGCGAGACCAGATGCCCGCGCCGGCGGCTCCTCCCAAGGCGCCACAGCGCCGGCGGCCGCCGATCTCGAGCGACCGGATGCCTGGGCTGCCCAAAGCACGACCGCGTCCGTCCGTGCCAGCGGACCAGGCGTCGCCGCCAACTCCAACTCGTCCGAGTCGGCCGCCGGCGCCAGCGCCTGCCGCAGCGCCGACCCCCGCCGAGCATGAACTCGACCAAACCCAAATGGTGCGACTCGACGAACTGAATACCGATCTCGGTTCACCCGACGACTATTGATTCTTCCTTGCGTCGGCTCCGCCCTCGCGCGCAAAAGCGTAGGGCAGGGGACACGGGGACTTAGATCATGGAAGTGAATATCCGGCTGGCGGAGTCGGCGGGGGGCGACCCATCGTTCATGCCCGTCTACGCAAGTGGTCAAGCCGCGGGCGCAGACCTTCGGGCGGCCGTTGCTGAGACCGTGACCTTGGCCCCCGGCGACCGACTGCTGATTCCAACGGGAATCCATATGGCCTTACCACCGGGATTTGAGGGCCAGGTCCGCAGTCGGTCCGGTTTGGCCCTCCACCATGGGCTCTATCTACCCAACGCACCGGGAACGATCGATTCGGATTACCGAGGTGAAATCGGCGTCATTCTGCAAAATGGTGGTGACCATCCGGTTCAGATTGAACGGGGCGAGCGGATTGCTCAGTTGATTATCGCACCGGTGTTTCAGGCGGACTTCGTGCCCAGTGATCACTTGGCTGGCACCGGCCGGGGAGCGGGTGGTTTCGGAAGTACAGGTCGGGCATGAATCACCCCCTCGACACCCTGTTGCCCACGTCGCGGCGGATCGCAGATCGCTATGAGGTGATCCGCCCCTTGGGTGTCGGCGCATTGGGTGTCAGCTACCTGTGTCGGGACCAAGACCTCCAGGAGTTGGTCTGCTTAAAACTCGCCTACCGCCATATGTTGATCGGCCGCCGAGATCGGCGTGCGTTCGATCAATGGCTGCGGTCCATGCGCACGGCGAATTCGCCACGGTTGGCCGCCTTACAGCGGAGTGGCAGTGATGCCGAGGTCGGGACGTTCTTCGTGTCGAGCGTTGTCGAAGGTACGCCCTTAGCGAAGGTCGTTGCGGAAGCCGACAGATCCTTCCTGGCTTCAGAGGTCCGTGAACTTCTCGCGGGAATTCAGCGGGGGCTGAACGATCTTGGTGAGTTGGGCCCCCACGGCGTCCTTCACCTGAACAATATTCTGCTGACCGATGGGGATCCAGTGCTCACCGATGCCGGCAGCTATTTGAGTGTGCCAAGTCGCCTTTTTGTCGACGCCCACCGGCGTCAGGGGACCCATATCTGGTTGGCACCGGAAGTGATGCGGGAGCGCCAGGATTTAGACGGCCGGACCGACATCTATTCTGTTTGCGCCATCGCTGCTCATCTTTTGACGGGTCGGCCGCCGGGTTTACAGCAGCGCAAGGAACTCGAGACCTTGCATCCCGCACTGCAGGCGGCCTTGCGAGCGGGCCTCACCGATACGGCTGAGGATCGGGTCGCCTCCTTGCACGCATTGGAAGCCGCACTCGATACCGCAATCCAGACCGAGCCAGATGCAGAAGAGTTCACCGAGCGGACGGAGCGGTCTGAGCTGAGTATTCGCCAGGAGGACTTGGTCGATATCTACGAGGTGAGCGAGGAGCCAGCGGCTGGACAAGCCCAACCCACGACCACCGAATCGGAGGTGTCGACAAGGAACGAGGCCCCCTCGACGGTGGAAGAGACGGGTATCGAATCCGTGACGGACCGATCCCCCATGGATGAAGAGGAAGTGTCTCTGAGCCATGGCGTGTTGCGGTCCATGCCGGAAGGGCCAGCCCAAATGCCCCGAGTTCAGCGCTCACTCACAGCACTGCAGTGGGTTCTTTTGGCTGTGATTGGCCTGGGCGCGCTGGTTGCCAGCTATCTCATTTTTCAGGGTCTCCTGACGCGGGGGCCAACGGATCCTGCCGGGACCCATCGGACCGTTGCAAAGAGTCCCCAGCATGAGGGCGACAACCTGGAGTTGCCTGGCCCTAGTCCGGACCAGAACGTGATCAGGGCGCCTTCCAGTCTCACCAAACCGGACGCAGGTCCCTCGGCTCGCCCGGCCTTGGCGAGGCCTCTGCGTGATGCTGGTATCGCCCACCGTGTGATTCGGGTCGATGGGGGGGGCGGCACAAATCTGGAAGTTCTCGCGGAGCAGGCCCTGGAGAAAGTCAGCGGAGAGGAAGGCTTGGAGGGGCTCGAGTCACCACCACCGCCAGCCTTGGAGATTCGCCCAGCCCCGGAACCTGCTACTCCCACACCGCCAGCCGCCAAAGCCCAAGAGCCCATCGCGGCGCCCCAGAAAAAAGTGGGGGGGCGGGCCATTTGCAGCCGAGGGATGGCCCTGATTCCTGGGGGGCCGTTTTCGGCTGGCTCCAATGTGTCGGCCGCTGTGCGAAGTTCCGGCGAGCGGCAACCGACTCAAGTCGCTGTGGGGGATTTCTGCATGGATCGCTACGAGTACCCCAATTATTTGCGAAGCCCCCCCCGAGGAAATTTCGGCGCGTTCCAGGCCAAGGCCATGTGCGAGGCGAAGGGGAAGCGTTTGTGTGCGGAAGACGAGTGGGAAAAGGCATGCAAAGGGCCGAGGGGGCATAGCTATGCCTACGGTCCGGGTTACGTGCCCGGTCGATGCAATACGGTGGATGAAGGCCATGGGAGTGCTGTCGCGCCCTTGAAGTATCCCAAGTGCCGAGCGGGCTATCGAACATTCGCCATGACCGGTAATCTCGCCGAGTGGGTTCAGGCCAAATCAGGCTTTGCCCTCAAAGGTGGCTCCTATGAAGAAGGACAGTCCTCGGCCCGGTGTGCTGCGAGAGCGCCGGCTCCAGCCAGTCGTCGACGGGCAGAATACGGGGTGCGTTGTTGTGCGGATCCGAGTTACGAGTAGGTCATGCTAGAGTTATGCGTTAGTCTGGTTTTGGTCTTGGATCCGGCGGCTCCGTTCGCCGCAGCAGCGACCGCAGCCGCAAAATCCCGTCCCTGCACGAAGGTGCTGACCATCACCGGGAGTGCCGAAGCGGACCGGGCCCAGGTCGGTGGCGTGAAAGAGCAAGCTGTCCTCGTCGCTTACGGGCCGGCTGCAGCCGTGGCGGTCGTGACCCGCTGGCCCGACCGGTCGGTGACTCTTGGCGGACTTGGACCGGCTAATTCGGTCCTTTTTGAAGCCCCACACCGGCGCGTCCTGCCCCTATCCCCAGAGGGGCATGTGGCAATCGCACTTGCGAATCGACTCTTACCCTCTCGAAAAGTTTGGTGCGTGCCTGTCTCTCCGGACATGGCCCGAGATCGGGTGGAGCGTAGCCGTTCGGCCCTGCGCCAGGCGGGCATGAGTCTCGTGCCCTACCGGGATGCGCCGCCCGCTGGCTGTGAGGGGCTCGTCGCCTGGTACGAGGGCCCCGCGACGACGGCTGATGGCTTTCAGACGCTGCTGCAGCAGGCCCATCGCTTGAAGTTGCCCGTGCTCGCTTTTTCGCCAGAACTCCTGGGACAAGGTACGGAGTTGGCTGTGGGCGTCCAGTTGGGCCTGTACTTGGGCCATCTTCTCGACGGGGGGTCGGTCCAGGAGGATTGGCTCCTGTGGGTTGATCCGGTCGGGGCCGCTCGCAAGGGGCTGGCTTGGCCAAAAACCTGGCCAAACGTACCTGTGCGGATTCAACCGCCGGAGTAGATTGATGGGTCGTATCTGCGTTCTTGGCGCTGCCATCTTCATGGCTGCACCGGCTCAAGCCCACGCAGGCTTGGACGTCATGGGTGTGCACCTGGGGCAGAAGAAGCGGACTGCGTTACGGTGGGCCCGTAAGAAAACAGGCTGTCGGCCCATCAATCGCAAGTTGCGGAGCTTCTACGTCGCCGACGACCACAGCGTGGTGAGTCGTGGGCGGAAAGACCGCTCCGTGGCCGTGATGAACTGTCGGGATAAGCACTGGCGAGAGGCGAAGATTCGCGAATACCATTTCGTCCGGGGCCGCCTGGCTCGTATCGTGGTTCATCTGGACCCGGGCCTCGGTAGCAACCGGAGTGCCGGCGAGCCCTGGGTACCAAAGTATCATGAGATTAAGGCCGTCTTGACCGGCGTGCTTGGCGAGCCGGATGAGGTGGTCGAGCACGTGCCGAAGAGCTTTGCGGGTGACCCGGTCCGGGCCCTCGAGCAGCGGCGTGGAGGCTACTGGAGCCGCTGGGCTGAGCGATCCCGTCAGCGGGTGGATATGGGTTTGCGGTTAAGTGGAGACCGTAAGCAGCCGGGACGGGTGCTCTTTTACGTCGATATTCGGGGACGCAGTCAGATCAAGTCCCAGAAGAAGCGCCGGCGCAACCGATTGCGGCCTCGTTATAATCCCTATTGAGATCGCCTGATGCCTAGGGATTGGTGAAATCCAGGCCAGCTGACATCCACCGCATCGGCACTATCTAACTGGAGCCCGCCTGGGACGGTGGCTGCCAGGGCGCAGAGCGCCATGTGGATCCGATGATCGCCGTAGCAGGGGATCTCGGCGCTTTGGGCCTGTCCGCCGACCACTGTGAGCTCGTCTCCGGTCACATGGACCTCAAGGCCACATCTGTGGAGCGCCTCAGCCATCACCGCGAGGCGGTCGCTCTATTTATGGCGGATGCCAGGACTGCATTGGAGTCGCGTGGGACCTGGGCTGAGACTGGCGAGCACGGCCATCGGTGGCAGCAGGTCCGGTTGAGCCCTTAGATCCAAGTACGGAACGGCCAATCGCTCACCGGGATGTATCGAGAGTCCATCGTCATGCCAACGCACGCTGGCGCCAAACTGCTCGAGAAACTGAGGGAGGGCCCGATCCGATTGTCGGGAGTGGCGTTGGAGGTTCGCTAGGCGCAGGGGTTGTCCCATGGCGATGGAGAAAGCCCCAGCCAAACCGGCTGCCGACCAGTCGCCCTCGATGGGGTAAAGCCCTCCTTGGGCCGTCTGGTTGCCAGGGATCTGGAAGCCATCGCTGGTTTTCTCGATCATCAAACCGAAATGGGCCGCCGCCTGCTGGGTCAACTCGACATAACCCTGGGACGGCACCTCGCCGAGCAGCTGAATCCGGCTGTCTCCGGTGGCAAAGGGCAGGGCGAGCAGGAGGCTGGAAAGGAATTGGCTGGAGAGCTCCGCAGCGACGGAAAACAATCCGGGCTGGAGTGGTCCACGGATGCTGATGGGTAAGTGGTCGTCTCGGCTCTCGATCCAGACACCGGCTGCTTCGAGACTCCTGAGCAAGGAGGCATTCGTGCGTCGGGAGAGGGAAGCATCACCGACAAAATGGGTCGTTTCACCCAACAGCGCGGCCTGGCCTAAGAGGAAACGCAGCGTCGTGCCTGAATTGCCACAGTCGATCGTGATCCCGTCGCCCAGGGCCGCCATGCCACGGTGGGTGGCTTCGGTATCCGCACAGTTCAAAAGCCCATCGAGCACGGGCGGATCAGGGCAGTGATGGGAAAGGATGAGGGCCCGGTGACTCAGGGACTTGCTACCGGGGACAGCCAGTGAGTCGGGTAGCTTCGAGGGAGCCTCGATACGCTGCAAAAGGCTCATAGTGACTCGACATGGACCGAGTCCCCTTCCGATGTGGAGTGGATCGCGCCAGGAAGCCTTCCTGCAAGAATCTCGGCGGCCGGTCGCGTCGTCTCAAAGCGCGCGAGGATGATGCCCATAATCGCCGTCATCGGTGCGGCCATCAGCATGCCGACGGGACCCCAGATCATGCCCCAAAAGATCAAAGCGAGGAGAATGCTCAGGGGGTGAAGGTCGAGGCCATCGCCCATCAGTTTCGGCTCGATGACGTTGCCGATCGTGAACTGGATCGATCCAGGAATCACGATGGCTGCGGCCACCATCAGTCCGCTCTCTAACTGAATCATCGCAATGGGTAGGGGCAGGAGGGTCGCGATGATGGAGCCAACGCTTGGAATGAAGTTCAGGAGGAAGGCCATAAAGCCGAAGACCATGGCGAGGTCGAGGCCAAAGAGTGCGAGGGTGCTGCCGACCAGGATGCCGGTGACTGCAGAGGTGATCACCTTGGTCGCCAGGTAGCGACGAATCTTCCGATCCATCTCCCCCCAAAGCCCCGAACGAACCTCTAGCGGCTGCCTTCCCAGAATCATGAAGACCGCAAACAACGCCACCAAGACCGAGGTGGTCAGGAAGTTCATGACACCGCCTACGGCGTCTTGCAGCAAAGGCAGGACAGGCAGTTCACGAATGCGATCGACGAAGTCCTTTTGACCGAGGTCGATGTTCCACCGTGTGAGCAGGCCGAGGACCCGATCGACCAATTGCAGTCCTTTTTCCTTGAAGGTGTCCACGTTCTCCATCAGCCCGCCGATGGAGGTGATGAGGAGCAGCGTGAGCAAGGTGAGCAAGGATGCGATGACGAGAAAGGCTGCGAACAAAGCCACCCAACGAGGTGCCTTCAGGCCCAACTGCAGCCCATCGACTAAAGGGGCCACCAAATGGGTGAGAAACAGGGCGAGCATGAAAGGGACCATGACCGGCCGCGTCCAGTAGAGGGCGAAGGCCAGGCAGGTGGAAGCAATCACCAACAAGGAGACTGTCGTCAGGTTGCCTTGTTCGATCTGTCGTCCGCCCATGGGCGGTGCTTAGCCTCTCGAGCCTTAGTCCGAAACCCCCAATGCAACAGGTCCCGTCGCTTCGCCGCTTCCGGGCTCATAGTAGCTGTCGATCGTCGAGGCCGGCGCATTGCCATTCATGGGGTACCGGGCTCGCAGGCGGAAGCTCAGCGATTGTGGGGTCTGGGGAGGGAGTCCCATGAGGTAGAAGACGATTTTGCGAGGGTCTGCCTCCCAGCGTGCAGCCCGTCGCTCGGCCACCAGGGCGTCGAGATCTTCCGGCATGATATCGAAGCCAGGGGGACGGCCGATGCTCACGATCACTTGATCCATGGGGCCCTCGGCCAGGTTGGTCGCTGTTGCTCGCACCCGAGTCGTCTCCCCAGGGGCCAAGTCCGTTCGGTCGTAAGCCACGTCCAAACTCAGGGTTTGGTTCGGATTCGGGACGGGGCGCCGATCCCAGGGGCGATAGTGGGTCCCAACCACTTGGTACATCAGGCTGCCCTCACCACGGATCCCAACATTCACCACGTTTTCACCGGTCACCAAGTGCTCACTCAGATCGGTGGTGAGGTGGACATCACCGAAGTCCTCGTTGCGAAAGTCATAGCGCTGAACGGCCCGGCCATTGTGGGTGATGACGATCTCGGCATCGATGCTGCGAGTCGCTTCCATCGCCGCGGTCAGCAGGGCTCGAAGGCTGTTCACGGTGGCCTGGGTGGAGTACCAATTCCCGAAGGCATCTTTCGTGGCCGCGAGGAAGGCCAAACCTTCGGAGACGAGGCCACTACTGGTCCCGGCCTTGATGAAGGCGTAGACGACGAGGCCAGTCATCTCCACCTCGCCAGGCGTGCCACCTCCTCGCGCACCGGTCCACGAGCCCCCTTCGAAACTCCACTTCTTCTGCCCTTCTCCAGGGGTCTCTGCGGCCGTCGCCAGCTGGCTCAGCAAGCCCGGGAGGGCTGGGTCCGCAGGATCCCGGGCCAATAAGGCGTTGGCCATGAGGGCGATGGCGTAGCGGTCGCGGGAGGCCTCCTCAATGTTGGCGACCAGGAAATCTCTTCCCCGCCGCGTCGCGTCTGGAGCGCCACCATCTTTGGCAAGTCCCCATGTGATGAAGGCTGTCGAGCGATAGGGGCTCGTACCCAAGGCCTCGTTGCCTGAATGTAGGGCATCACCGGCGGCCCAAGAGCCATCACCGGCCTGTTGCTCGACGAGCCAAGTCCGGTGGCGGTCTGCGACTCGCTCATCGGTCTCGATGAGCCCATCAAGGGCTGCGAACTGCATGAGGGCAATGGCTGTAAGAATGCGGTTGCCAGGATCATTATTGCCCCACCAGTTGTAGCCACCTGTTGGGCTTTCGAAGGTCAAAATACGTTGGTAGCCGGTGGCCAAAAGTTCCATGGCCCGGGCCCGGAGATCCGGATCGATCTCTCCCGTGGCTTCCAGGTATTGCAGGGCAAGGATGTTGGGCCACGCGGTGGATGTGGTCTGCTCGAAGCAGCCCGAGGGAACCCGTAGCATCGATTCCATCCCCTCCACCGCGTTGGTGGCGTAGCCAGGATAGAGTTTGATCATCAACTCGTTGGCGTCGGGCACTGCATCCACCGGGAAAAGGGTGGTGATGTTGTTGTCTGGACCCTCTGCCCGCCCACCGACGGTTTGTTCGACAGCATCGCCATTGGGCGCAATGCGGAGGCTTCGCTGGACTGCATCAGCCTCGTCGCCGGCCTGGCCCTGAATCGTGAGTTGGGCTGTCCCCACCGACGTCGCGGCGATGGTGTAGTAGACGCCCCGGACCTCACCGGCCCCTAAGCGGAGGGTCTGCCGGGCCTGGGAGCGTAACTCCAGGGGACCATCGATCTCCAGTTGAAGGTCAACCTCCTGGGCCTCTTCTAGGTAGTTGTAGACCACAACCGGTAGGCCGATTTCATCGCCGACCGTGAGCTGGGCCGGAAGGTCGATATCCACGAAGAAGGGTTGGAAGACCTCAAGTCCCTGGGCACTGGAGCCGAGGGCGCCCTGCGCGCTGTTGGCTTGGGCCCCGACGCGCCAGGTGGTGATGCTGTCGGCCAGGGGGATCTCCACTTCCGCCCGTCCCTGCTCATCAACGATGACGCTTGGAGCCGTAAACAGTGTCTCGGGGAACCAACTGCGAACTTGGATTCCCCCAGCCCCGCCAGGCTCGGCAACACCGGTGTCTTCTGGACCATTCGGGTCGGCACCTCCGCCGCCACCGCCACCACCGGCTTGGGGAGGGCCGGCCCCTTCCTCATCTTCAAGAAAGCCTCTGGCGAGGGGGCGAATCCAACCGGAGACATCATCGAGGGTTTCAAAAACTTCGTCGGGACCGGCCGTCGTTAGTCGGATGTGCCAACCGTTGCCGGTATGGCGATAGGGTTGCCCGAAGGGGTCGCTTAATTGAGCGACGAGTCGGAGAGCCTTAGCCTCCAGTTGGTCCCAATCAAGCTCGCCGGAATTAAGTCGTTCCTGGAGATCGCGACCGATGCGCTCACCCTCCTTCTGGATGCGCAATTGGAGCGCAACCCGGACTTCGTGAAGCGCCAGTCGTTCTGAGTCCAGTTGAACCAAAGCGAGGGGCCCTAAGGCGGCGGGAAAGGCCAGACGAGCGAGGGCCTCTCGCCGACCATCATCGGACTCGGAGAGGACCTCGCCAGGCCGCACCGGGCCGGTCGCTGCATCGGCATCTCCCGAAAGGTCGAAATGGGTCTCAAGGCGGCCGGGTGCGGCATCACCGAGGGCGAAGACAGCTTCGTCGACGGCCGTCAGACCGACGTTCGCCTGCACCGGCTGTCCTAGGTGGTCAGCCACTTGAATCCGCAGGTTCGCCCGCTCACCGGGACGGTATTGGGCTTGGTCAAAGCGCAGGCCCACGTCCAGGGCGGCTAAGGCTTGCACATAAACCATGGCTTGCCCTGTCACGAGGGCCTCATCGCCCCGTCGAGCCATGGCGCTCAAGGTCAAGCCGCCATGAAAGCGCTCGTCGAGGGGAACCACCAGTTGGGCCTGCCCATCTTCGAGCCGCCCCTGGACGGTGGCGAGGGTGCTGCCAGCTTTGATCACGTCGAGGAAGACATCGCCCGATGCCTCCGGGACGATGGCCGTGACCTCGAGGGCCCCAGGCGCTCGCAGGACGTGGCGGTTGGGCCGGAGGAGAAAACGATCCTGGCTCGCCAGAGGGAGGGTGACATTTTGTTCGAAGGCCGGCGCACCGTCGGGCTCGACGGTCATCGTGATGCCCTGGCCTGCCGCCTCCTGGGGCAGATCGAAATGGCCCGAGCCCGTGGCATCGGTATTGATCCGCAGCCCAGAAAGGCCCGGCCCAGCGAGTGTGATCGGCAGGGCCAGCGGTGCGCCGCCCGGGTCACGGGCAAGCACTTGGATCCGATTGTTGGTGCCGGGAATGACGGCGCCATTCTCCGGGACGAGGTGAACGAGGGCGGCGCCAGCCGCAACACGCCAACTCCGCTGAATGATTTCCCGCTGGCCCGCCGTGTCCACCACGGTGATCGTGAGCCGCACAGCCGCGGCGCCAGTTGCTAGCGCGTGGGCTGAGAAGGCCGCTGGGACTTCGAATCGAAAGGGCGCAGCCCCCTGTTCATCGGTGGTTCCGCTGTGGATCTGAAAGGTTTGGTAGCCGTCGCCCTGTTTGGTTTCCGCCTGGAGTTGCACACTGGCACCGGCCACGGGCTCACCGAAGTGGTAACGGGCCGTCAAAATGCCGGCCAAGTCGTCTCCGGGTTTAAACCAGTTGGCAGGGGTCTCTGTGTTGATGGCGAAGACGGGCAGGCGATAGCGCTCCACCGGTACGCTTCGCTCGGTTTCAACCTGGCCGAGCCGGGCGACCAGGCGGTAGTCGCCTTCATTGACCCGGTGGGCGAGTTTGAATGCCAGGGAGGCCACGCCGAACCGGTTGGTTTCGTGGGTGGAGCGATGCACTCGATTGTCGCTGCCGTCGTAGATCTCGAAGTCTAAGGACTCCCCGGCGACCGGGTGCCGATCGGTGAGTCGTAGGGCGAGGGCCCGCAAATGAATTTGCTGCCCGGGCTGGTAACGGGGCTTATCGGTGGTGAGGAGCATCCTCAGGCTGCGCTGGAGCTCGAGATTCGATTGGCGGATTTCCGCTTGTCCCAGCTCGTGTTCGGCCACCAGTCGGAGATGGGCCCGTTGCGCCATGTTGTTGTCCAGATTGGTGCCGAGCGTCACATTGCCCTGGGCGTCGGTGGTGCCATCATCCCACAGCGATTCCTCCCCATCGTCGATCCGGCCAAAGAGTTGGACCGTTGCTCCTGGCACCGGACCGCCGCTCCGGGCGTTGCGGACAAAAGCTCGAACGGAGGCACTACCTTCGGCCGGTAACACCGGTGGGGAGGTCACCTGTAACTGAAGGCGATCGACGCTGACGAAGAGAGAGCGTTTGACGTTCAGCGCGTCCCCTTCGGTTGGCCTGCAGCGGATGTGGATGACGTAGCGACCCGTTCCTCCGTCAAGAAGACCGGGGACGGGGACAACAATGCGGTTGGTCCCGGCTCGCAGGAGTCGGCTGATTTGAACAGCGCCGATGGGTGTGACTTCATCGGTGCCGAGATCGAGAACCCGAACTTGGAGATCGCTCTTCGTTGCGCTTGCTCCCCCGTTGAGGATTTCGAATGCCACCTGCACATCGCCCGCCTGGACCTTGGCCGTGATACTTGCTTCGTCGAGCGTGAGTAGGCCTGCTTGCGGGTCATCCCGGCCCGGCGGTGGGTCCAAAACGATGGGCCGCTCGCCGCTGTCATCGAGACAGGCGATCGCCCCAATAGCGAGAAGGGTGGAAGCCAGAAGGCGTAGCTGATATTTCATACGGAAATCCAAGGGGTTTCGTTCACAGTACCGGGCCTGGGGCTTCTTGCAAACCGCCTGTAAGCAAGATCACTTTCGACTCGATGCTCAGGGCCGCGGCGGGAATTTCTTGCCGGCGGCTAAGAGCAAATCGGGAAGGTTGGCCGGCGGAATGCTCTCGGGAAGCAACTCCGTGTAGTCATCGGGGTGCCAGACGACCCAGACGGGGATGCCGCTGCGATTGAAGCGGTTGCTCAGTTCGTCCCAGATCGCCGCCACGAGTTCATCGTCCTCCGGCTCTTTGGTGAGATCCGCTCGCATCGGGACGACCTCTGTCTCCGCAAAGACGGCTCGGACCTTGGGGATGTCGATGTGGCTCGCCTTGAAAGCTTGGCAACTGACGCACCACTTCGCCGTATAGTCCACAAAGACTGGTCGGCCACAAGCCATGAACTTCTTACGGGTCGCTTCAGAGTAGCGGACCCAGTGGATCTTGTCCTTGGTGGTCTTCTCATAGGCGGGACAGGCCGGGGTCGTGCCGGCTTCGCCGGTCGCCCCCTCGGAGCCGCATTGGCTGCAGTCGACCACGGCTGCGAGGTCTTGGACTTCGCTTTCGCCGGCCGGCACCCAACGGAGGGTCAGTCCCATCCCGTAGACGGCCATGAAGACGATGGCCCGAACCGTCCATCGGCGCGCAGTACTGACCAACAAGCCACCGAAATGATCCAGGGCCCACAGGCCGAGTCCGAGGACGAGGAGGAAGGCCAAGAACCAGTTGGCACTGCCGACATTGACCTGTTCTTGAATGACACCGAAGAGCCAGACAGCGGCGCCGAGCAGGGTGAAGCCCATGAGCTTCTTAAAGGTCACCATCCAGGCCCCTGGCCGGGGCAGCAGATTGGCTGCGGCTCGAACAAAGCAGACCAGAAGGTAGGGGAAGGCCAAGCCTAAGCCGACCATGAGGAAGATGCCGACGGTGGCCCCGGCGGGGGTGTCCTTCGCAAAGGCATAGGCGGCGGCGGTGCCCAGGAACGGGGCGGTGCAAGGGGTTGCTACGAGAACGGCGATGATCCCGCTAAAGAAGGTGCCCATGAAGCCCCGCTTTTCATCGCCCTGATTCACACCCACGTGGATTTCGAAGACGCCCAGACTGTTGAGGCCGAGGGCGAACATGAGCGCGGTCAAGAAGGCGACAAACTCGGGGTTCGCCATTTGCATGCCTTGGGCGACCCGCTGGCCGGCCGCTTTCATGAGCAAAACAGCGATGGCAAAGCCGAGAAAGGCCACGAGGATACCGGCCGTATAGGCAAGACCATCGATGCGTTTCTCCCGGTCATCCAGCTCACTCATTTCCAGCAGGTGCTGTACTTTGAAGAACAGGACCGGAAGCACACAGGGCATGATGTTCAAAATCAGGCCGCCGAGGAAGGCGGCGCCCAGTAGGCTCAGGAACTCCATGCATCCTCCTCTAAGCGACTGGCAGCGGTGTGGGTCTGGGCCGAGTTGCCGCTGTCATCAGCGACGGACAGACCGTCTTCCGGACTACTCGCCGTGGCGTAGCGCCGCTTTGGGATCCGGCCGCTCAGGAAACTCAAGCGGCCTGCTTCCACAGCCAGTCGGAAGGCTTTTGCCATGCCGACGGGGTCTTGAGCAGCGGCGATGGCCGTGTTGACGAGGACGGCATCACAGCCGAGTTCCATGGCTTGAAGGGCGTCGGCCGGCGAGCCGATCCCGGCATCGACGATCATGGGGATTTCGATGAGCTCTCGGATCAAGCTGAGGGTTTGGGGGTTGAGGAGGCCGAGCCCGCTGCCAATGGGAGCGGCAAGGGGCATTACCGCAGCGCATCCCGCGGCCTCCAATTCCCTGCAGATGACCGGGTCGTCGCCGCAGTAGGGCAGGACTGTGAAGCCATCTTCCACCAAGGTGATCGCCGCCCGAAGGGTCTCAGCGTTGTGGGGGTAGAGGGTGACGGGGTCGGCCAGGATCTCTAATTTGATCAGGTCTGTTTCCAGGGCTTCCCGGGCCAGGTGAGCGATACGGATCGCCTCTCGCGCCGTCGTCGCACCCGCTGTGTTCGGTAGTAGTCGCATGCCTGGGGGCAGGGCCTTAAGGAGGCCCGATCCTTCGGGGCGGTCCAGAGGCAAGCGGCGGAGGGCCACCGTGCACAGCTCGGAACCGCTCGCGGTCAGGGCATCAACCGTCTGTTCCAGACTGGAAAAGCGCCCGGTACCGGTCAATAGACGACTCTGAAACCGATGCTGACCTAGGTTCAGGATCTCGGACATCCTTCATCCACCTCCGACGAAGTGAACGATCTCAAGTCGATCACCTTCCGCAACGTGGGCACTTTCTTGGTCTTTTCGGCGGACCAGTTTGCCGTTCAACTCGACGGCGACGGTTCCCTCGACACCGAGATGAAGGAGCAGCGCCGGAAGTCGATCGATGGCGGGGACCTCCTGGGCCTCGCCGTTGATCGTTAGCAACATGGTGCCGACTCCCCGTCGCCGCAGTTGACGGCGGAAGCGATACATTCGATTTCCACCCGGGCGCCACGGGGGAGCGCGGCGACCGCGACGGTCGCCCGGGCTGGGCGATGATCGCCCATCGCCGCAGCATAGACCTCGTTCACTGCGGCGAAGTCACCCATATCGGTGAGAAATATCGTTGTTTTTACGACGCATCCCAAAGCGCAGCCAGCCGCCTGGAGCACCTGTTCGAGGTTGTGCATCACCTGCTGTGTTTCGGCGCTCACGCTGTCGTCCACAAAGCGGCCGTCCGCCGTCAGCGCAATCTGTCCGCTGGTGAAGATCAGGTCGCCACAGCGCACCGCCTGAGCATAGGGTCCGATCGCTGCCGGTGCAGCATCGCTGTGGATGGCTTCCATAGGTGACTCCCCCGGCGGCTCTTAACGGGCGGGGCGGGGGGCCGCAACCACCACTCGATTGGCCTTGAGCCAGGGGGCCGGATCGAACTAACGAGGCTTCCACGAACGGAAGCCTACTTGATGCGTCTTCACCTGATCCTCGTTCTTGGACTCGCCGGCACGGGTTGCGTGGAGTCCAGCGTTGATGCCGAGCATCCCGAGACCGGGTTTATGCATTATCCCTCGGGGATCTGCGCGGCTCAGGATTGGGTCCACATCGTCTCCAGTAATCATGATCAGCGTTTTGGCAGTGGTGCTTTACTGAGCTTTCTTGCGGCCGACTTGGCGGCGGATCGGTTCGATGCCAAGGCGGTTCGACACGGCGCCGGCGGGTTCCCTTGGGGCTTTGGCCGGGTTCTGGATTTGGCTTTTTGTGAAGCTGGCAAGATGGGCCTGGTGGACCGGGCTCAAAAACTCCTTCTCGTCATTCCGCTCGCCGAGGATGGTTCCGTGGCCGATGACGTGTCCGACCACCGCCCGGTGGCCCTCGGACAGCGGGATCCTGGGCACGGCGTACTCCAAGGGGACTGGATCCTTTTGGGCAGCCGAGTGGACGAGTCTGCGGCGCACCTCGGACCCGAATCGGAAGAAGCTGCGGGAGCATCCTTGTCTCGGCGCCCCGTTCGAGGGGGTACGGTCCTGCTACCTGTAGCCGGGCTAGAGGCTGTTGCATTCGATGGGGAGGGAGGGACCGAAATCCTCATGCAGGTGGGCTGGAATGGCAGCCTCGATGGCCTCGCTGAGACAGGGGGGGGAGGACATGCCTTGCATCGCACGGGGAAAGCCTCGATCCAGTTCAGCCGCCGCTCCGAGCACCTGGTGATGGTCGGTAGTACGGATCTCAGCGCCCAGCGCCGGCGTATGATGCGGGGCTACGGTGAGGACAGTCTGGCTGAGCTTTGGTATTTCGGCGGCGAGCCCGTTGTCGAAATCCATTGGGGTGAGCCACAACGCATGATGGAGTTGTGGTTCGATCCGCGTTTTACTCGACTTGAGGATGGTATACCCCTCGGTGATGCGCCGGGCAGTGCCTTGTTCACCTCCTTCGTGCCAGCCGGCGTGGACGAAGGAGCACCCCTGCTTCGGGTGCGGGCGGCCGATCGAACGGTGGAGACTTTGCGATGACGATGCGTTGGTTCATCGGCCTGCTTCCCCTGCTCGCGCTGGGCTGCGACGATACCCCGCCTGGGGGGGCTGCTAATCTGCTCAGCCCCCGGGCCCCGGTGGTCGTGAGTTCGGAGTCGGGTAGCCAACTCTTCGTGGTCGATCAGGGGCACTCCATGCTCCGGGCTGTCGACTTGTCATCGGGAACGTACCAGCCAGGACCGAACCCTTACTTCCCTCGGGGCGTGCTCCTCGACGCCGAGATTGTGGACCTGAAGGCCGTTGATGATTCTTTGGTGGCCTTGTCGGCCTCCGGGCGGCTCTTCGATATCCCGCTGGAGACGGGGGCTGCTGTACAGCGATCTGCCCCCTTGCCGGACCTCATCGCGAATTGGCGCCCCGTCGCCATCGTGGGCGAAGGCGATCGCCTGGGTCGGATCGATGAGGACTGTGCCCTGGCTGTGGAGGGGGCGTCGGAGGTTCAAACGGGCGGCTTCGGCCTCTGCCTCGGGCGAGTCGGCGCGCGAGTTTACGGCCTAGGCGACCCCGGTACCATGTGGGTTGCCCCGGTCGATCTCGACCAGGGCCTGGGGGATCGTACCTTCCTGCCCGATGTGATGAAGCGGCTCATCGTCGATTCCGGTGGGAACCTGTGGGGCCTGAGCGAAGACGGTCTCGTGGTCACGGCCATGGATGGGAGCGGGCAGTTGATCCGCCGCTTCGGACTGGTCTCTCCAGCCAACGACCTTGCAGTGACCCGGGATGGGGATGGCGAGGCGGTGCTCGCAGTCGCCGGGCAAGATGGATACATTTGGTATTTCGATATGACGGGCTCCGTCCACGGCACGCCCTCGGTCCGGGCCCCGGAGGATGCGGTTCCGGCGGCGCTGCTGGGATCGTCTACCGATCTTGCTGTGGAGCGAGAGGAAGGGGGTGAGCTTCTTCCCGCCGACGTCCTCGCCATCCACCAGCCGGTCCTCTTTCGCGGGGAAGTTGATGTCGGGCCCGCTGGCGATCTCATCGGGCTTCCAGCCAATGATTTCATCCTTCGACCGGGCCATCGTGTGATTCTCTACCGAGACGGACAGATCCGATGTTACGATGAACTTCAGGCCGACGGTAGGATCAGCGGGCGCTGTGGCTCCGGCACTTGGGACCTGGCCATCCAGAGTCAGTTCTGGGAACTCTTCACGGGGGTCGAGGCTTGGCGGGAAGATCTTGATCTGACCGGATTAACCCACCTGGCGAGTCTCGGTCTCGGCGAGCACGTGACGCACAACGGTTTTCGCTTTCGGCGTAAGGAAACGGCGACGACCTATGGTTCTGTGGTCCTCCACTATCGCTTGGGTGTGGGCCTGCGAACGGTTTTGGAGCCCGGTGGCTGGCTCACGGGCCTGACACAGGCCGAGGTGACGACCTTCTATAACCCCGACAGTCCTCAGGAATGGCTTTTTGCTACGGGCAGTGGAAGCGAGTCCATCTTTCAGTTTCCGCCCCTGGCGAGCCAATCCTTCGAGATCAAGAGTTACCGTTAAAAAAATCAGCGAGGCGCCGATTGGCGCCTCGTCTGGTAGGTCGTGCAGGACTTGAACCTGCGGCCATCGGATTAAAAGTCCGGTGCTCTACCACCTGAGCTAACGACCCGTTGCAACGAGCCTCTGCAGGATCGTCTGCTTCAGGTCAAGCGTTTGACCGCGTTCTAGAGGGTCTCGAGGGTTGTTTGCTCGATGATGTAATCGACCAGACCCTTGAGGTCGCCCCGTTGGAGGTATTCCCGGCGCTGGCGATCCGCACCGCAGCCGCGCTCCAGAATGCGTCGGCAGTTCACGACTTCGTGCATGCAGCCGAGGCGACGGGCCTCGGGCTCGACGAATTCGATGAGCTCTTCCAAGAGGCGAGAGAGGGGGGCCTGGGCCTTTCGGCCCCAATCGATCAGTTTGCCGCTGGCACCGTAGCGGAGGGCCCGCCACTTATTCTCTTGAATGAAAGCCACCGGATATTTGCGCCAGGACCAGTTCCGTCGATGGTGATCGGCGAGACGGGCCACCAAGGCTTGAATAAGTGCAGCGATGGCGATGGTCTCGTCGACCGTCATCGGCAGATCGCAGATGCGAAATTCCAGCGTGGGGTACTTCACGGAAGGACGCAGGTCCCACCAGAGACGGGCACCACTGTCGACGCATTCGAGGCGGACCATGTCATCGATGAAATCGCTATATTCCCGCCAACTCTGAAAGGTGCTCGGAATCCCTGTGCGCGGCAAGCGCTTAAACAGTTCCGCTCGGTGGGAAGAGAGCCCGGTATCCCGGCCCTGCCAAAAGGGAGAGGAGCACGAGAGGGCTAGCAGGTGGGGCAGGAAGTACCGGGCTTGGTTGTAGACGGCGATCCGCTCGTCGGGATCGTCGAGGCACACGTGAACGTGCATGCCGCAGATCAGGTTCGCCCGCAGGGTGTCCTGAAAGCGCTCGGTAATCTCTTGGTAGGGGCCGGCAGTGATGCCTTGGTCTTCCCAGCGGCTAAAAGGATGGGTCGAAACCGCCGCGATACGAAGGTCCACCTGACGGGCGAGGCGGTTCAGACGCCCTCGCAATGTCGCAATCTCGTGCCGAGCTTGATCGATGTCCGTACAGACCGGCGTGCCGACTTCGACCACCGATGTGTGGAGTTCCTCTTTGAGTTCGATGGACTCTTCGCCGGCGTTTTCCGCAGCGGCATAAAGGTCCATGTAGCCCGGAGCGAGGGCCCGGGTCGTTGGATCGACGATGAAGAATTCCTCTTCGATCCCAACGGTAAAATCGGCCATTTTTGATGGGCCTCCCTCAATGGGGAATGGTCACGAGGGACCTTACTTGATCTTGGCTTCCTTGAAGATCACGTGCTTACGCGCAACCGGGTCGTACTTCCGGAGCTCCAGCTTGCCAACGCCCTGGGCCCGCTTCTTTTCAGTGGTGTAGAAATAGCCAGTGCCAGCGGTGGAAACGAGGCGGATCAGTTCACGCATAATTGAAATACTCCTGCAAAGTCGGGCGCCCCGTTATCAGCGGACGGGGACCTGTCAAAGGAATTTCCTCGGTGGCATTGCGGATTCCTATGGAATAAGGGCTCGGGGTAGAGGGGGCTGGACGGATGGTGTTTTGCTGCGTTTGATGACCTGTGGCTTTGCGCTCGGCTTGGTGGCCTGCGGGCCCGGCGAGCCTGAGATCGTTGCGCCCGATGAGGGGCCAACTCGGCGCTACGTCTATCGAGGAATCTCTGGGGTTTCCATGGGAGGGGGCGCGTCGGCCACGCTGGGGTTTCGCCAGCCGGATCGATTCGATTTCGTCGGCATTATGGGTGGGCCTTTAGCCGATGCGACCAGTTTCGGCCGGATGCTCCGGCGTGGCTGGATGGGGGGATTCTGTGACTTGGAGTTCCTAGAAGCCTTAATGGCCAGCGGCCATGACCTCGACGACGAGCGTGCCTTTTGTGGTCTCTACACCGATCAGGCCCGCGCGGACATCCAGGCAACAGAGTATGCGGTTCCCAAAGAGTTTCTACCGGCGGGGCAAGAGCCTCTGCTCGAGGCTGTCAGTGACTACAATAATTGGTGGCGCGGTCCCCAGGGGGGGCGTGGCGGCAGTTTCCATCGAGACAAGCTTTTCAACTCCTTCGAGGATATCTCTAAATCCTTTGGTAATGCCCTCTATCACCCCAACGAGGAGGTGCCTTGGGCCGCGCCGGGCGTGACGAAGGCCTGGTTGGACCAGAGTCCGGAAGAACGATGTGCCAATCCCGTCGTCCTCGAGAGCTATTACAACGCCGAATACAACCCTCGAGGGGACTACCCGGTCATCACCTTTTGTGAAGGTGTCCACCGAGATCCCGACCGAAGCGCTGAAGCCCAGCTAGGCCGTATTCTCCCGGAGACACCGCGGACCAAGTCGGTGGCGGTGCTGTTGGCCGTCGACCTCAATCGTAATGGGCGCCGTGATTATGGTGAGCCCGTGATCATGAACGCCTATGAACGGTATCGAGACTGGGGAGTCGATGGCCTTGGTAACTCAGACGAACCCGGTTACGACCCAGTGTCGAATCCCGATCCTCACGGTGATGACTTTGATCCTCAATCCAATCCGACGGGTACGGAACGGGATTGGCGCTTCCAGCCGGGCGAACCCTTTGATGATTTTGGCCTCGATGGGGTCGATGGCACGAACGATCTCGGGGAAGGGAACGGCCAGCACGACTATTCCCCTGGCTGGCAGCATTTCACCAGCTTGGATGCCGGTCGACTCTTGGAAGAGATGTCTGACGAGCAGCTCGCCCGGCTGGACATTTACATGGATGCGGGCATTCGGGATTTTCTCAACACAGTCATCCACAGCAATTGGTTATGGGCTCGACTCATGCCTCGTGTCCCAGCCCGCAACCGCACCCAGTTGCTGGACTTCGATGCTCTGCGCTGGCCGGAGGACCGTGTCTTTAATCCCAACTATTTCGACCGGGACAAGCTGAAGCCCTTCACTTACTTACGTTATGGTCATCTCGACGCGAACCAGAACCAGGTGTTGTCCGGCGATGGCAACCACGTCGGCACGGTCTCTCAGGTGCTTGGCCGGATCCAGATGGTCCTGAGCGTGGGGCAGGGGACCTGGCCGAATCCGGATCTGGAACCCCGGCGAAACCCAGCGGGTCAAGACGGCTACGGCGGCGTGGACTCCTTTGAGAGTGTCGCCTTGGGTCGAACCCGGACCTTCTCCTACGTGCTGCCACCGGAATACCATGATCCCGAGCGGGCCGATGAGCGCTACCCAGTCCTCTATTTTCTCCATGGGCAGGGGCAGGAGCACGAGGGGATGGTGGCCAGTGGGATCTTCTTTCAGACCGCGATGGCCGAGAGTCAGCGGCCAGGGATGAGTGATTGGACCAAATTCATCATCATTTTTCCCGATGGCCATTGTTACGATGACGTCGATGATTGTCACAGTGGGACGTTCTGGAACGACTTTGTCACCGGTGAGCAACGCTCCCGCTTCGAAGAGGATTTTTGGGAGTTGCTCGATGTGGTGGATAATCGCTATCGGACCCGTCAGCCGGAGGACCTTCCCATCCCTTTAGCAGAAGGTGATTGAAGGGATTTGGAATCATCGCCGGGCTTTGTTATGCCCCGGGCGCCCTGAAGGAAAAAGATGATGATGAAGCGCCTCACTGTTTGGACCCTTGCCTCGCTGCTACTGGCCGTGAGCAGCCCGGTGTACGCAGAGCGCTCCGCAAGTCTTCAGAACAATGCGTTGTTCGAAGATCGAGACAACGTCTTTCTCTACCCGGGCCTGTTGTTACGCAACAGCGATGTCCTGCGCATGGATCTCGGTGGGGCCGCTTCTAGCGGTAACGGTCTCGTGACCTGGTCCTTGGGTGATTATACGCTCGGATTTGCCATCCACCGGAACCAGGTGGCGACGCTGACCGGTGGCGGAGTCCTCGCCCCGGCCGATGCCGAGGAGTCGACCAGCCTGGCGGGCGTCGGCGGTGGCATCTTCCAGTTCCCGGAGGAAGGCGTCCGAGAGATTAAAGATCTCATGCTGAGTCTGATCGACCGGAACGCGCCCGGCGCCGGCCTGATCATCGACGCGATCGAGAACATGGACCCGGTCGGAGGCTTGCTTGCCGGCCCAAGTCCCAGTGAGATCGTCGACCTCATGATTGGCTTCCCCATGGGGGCCATGGATGGTGGCCTCCGGGTCGCCGCCTGGTCGGGCACCAAGAATGACGCGTTCAAGGTAGACCGTATCGATCCTGCGACCGGACTCGTGGTCGAGGATGAGAATGGCGATCCGATCAGGGACGACAAAACCCGAACTGCCAATCAGACCGGTTTAGGCCTCACCTTTGGGCTTCGCACTCGGAGCGAGTCAGGGGCCCGCATCGACGGCAGCGTGAGTCTAGGCCTGCTCAGTGGCAATTCCAACGACCAACACCGCCAACTGGACGAGGAAACCTCGCAGCGCCTCGCCGGCGCCGATGTCCGGATGATGATGCCCATGCGCGAGGGGATGGATCTGGGCCTGTTAGCCGGGCTTCGTTACTTCTCCGCCAAAGGTTCTGTAACACGGGACGAGGCCACGACGACGAACAGCCAGGGGGCCGGTTTCGGTGTCGCGGTGGGTGCTGGACCTTTGTTCACCGATAGCGATGGTGGTCAGGTCGGATTCTATGGTGTGGTGAGCTTACTCAACAGCGCCATTGACCCCGATACGGGTCAAAACAACGATCGGGTCAATTCCCAGGCTCTGGTGGTGCCCGGTGTCCGAGCTGCGGCGGAGTGGCCCTTCAAGGACTGGTTGAAGCTACGGGCCGGCATGGACTACACATTTGGTCGTTCATCGACGGACACCGGTGGGAACACCACAAGCATGCAGAACAGCGGCGGTACCTTCGCTTGGAGTGCGGGCTTTGGCGCCCAGTGGAAGCGGTTTCAACTCGACGGCACCTTTCATCACTCCTGCTTACTGCTCGCCTGCGAGAACGGCCTCATGACTGCCATCTCTGGAACTTACTTTTTCGGCGATGCAGCGAAGGCAAAACAGCGCCTAGCGCCCCGAGCTGCACCGGTCGAGCGACGTCGGGACGACTACCGAGATCGAGACCGAGATCGCGATCGAGACCGGGATCGAGACCGGGATCGAGACCGGGACGGTAACGCGGATAAAAGCGGGGACGGTGAGCGTGGAGCGGGTGATTCGGTCGACTCAGACCGGTCGGAAGATTCCCGTTCGCGGGATGAAGATGGGGGGCGTCGTCGTATGCGTCGATAGTTTCTCTCTGGCTGGCCCCATCGTCTAGCGGTTAGGACACCGGGTTTTCATCCCGGCAACCGGGGTTCGATTCCCCGTGGGGTCACCAAGAAGCCTCCGCCCAGTGCGGAGGCTCTTATTTTTTTATCGTGCGCGGGCGCGCGCGGCCTTGACCTTCGGCCCGGTTGCGCGGAAGCATTCCGAACCTCTGATAAGGGAGTGAAAAAGTGACTGAAATCTTTCCAGGCGAGGGGACACTCAATGCCCGCTTCGTCACGAACCATGGCGAGATGACCATCGAACTCTTTGAAGCCTTGGCCCCAAATACGGTGGGCAACTTCGTTGGACTCGCCACGGGACAACGCAGTTATGAGGACCCCCGGGGACAGGATCCGGGCACGCCATTCTATGATGGCACGATCTTCCACCGCGTCATCCGTGGCTTTATGATCCAAGCTGGTGATCCCACCGGTACGGGCCGTGGTGGTCCCGGTTACCGCTTTGAGGACGAGTTCCACCCTGAACTTCGCCATGATGGTCCGGGGGTGCTCAGCATGGCCAATGCGGGCCCGAACACCAACGGGAGCCAGTTTTTCATCACCCAGGTGGCGACCCCCCATCTCGATGGTCGTCACTCGGTGTTTGGCCGACTGGTGGCCGGCCATGAAACGCTGGACACGATCGCTGCAACGGCGACAGGGCCCATGGATCGGCCCGTCGAGGAGGTCATCCTCGAGCGGGTCGAGATTTATCGCAGCGAGGCCTAAACCCTGTTACGCTGCCCTATGGAGAGCCAAGAAGAATGCGTTTCGCCCTACCTCTTTCTCTGATTGCGATGCTGATGCTGACCGCCGCCGATTGCGGCGGTGAGCGGGTTGTTTGCAAGGATAGTGATGACCGCGTCGTCTCATGTGATCAAGACTCTGGACCGATCCAGATCGTTTGGGATGCAGGTCCTCGACCGGATGCGGGGCTTCGCAGCGACGCAGGTCCTGAGCGGCCTTATGAGAGTCCCTGTGATCCCAACACCGAAGCGACCTGCCGTCTCTTTGAGTGTTACGAAACCCCGGCTGATTGGCAGCCCGGAGCGTCCGCCGGTTATTGCACCAAGCCCTGCGCCAGCGACGAAGAGTGTGGGGACATCAATCTGTACCGTTGCCGAGAGGGTGGTGGTGGAAGTCTGCGCTGCCATCGGGATCGGGACAATGCCCCGCCGGAACTGGAATGGACGGGGAGCAACGCCACGCTGGGAGCCATCGGCCGAGATACCGAACTCGAACTCCTAGCTACCGACAATCGATCGATCGGCGCCCTCTCCGTCACCGTCGGTGGCGAAGCTGTGGTCGTCGAAAGCGGTGATGTGACGCCCCTCGCCTCCATGGTCCAGCAGCGCTTTCGCTTTACGCTGGAAGCGGCTGGGGACAGCCTAGAGATCGAGGCGAGTGTTCAAGATGGGATTGGCAACACGTCGGCCGTGCTCAACCGCAGCGTTGCTGTTGATAACCAAGCCCCCCAGGTCACGATCACTCGTCAGCCAAACCAGGGCTTGACCGAGGGCGGGACAATCCCAGGGATCATGGGGCTTCAAGCGTCGGCAAGCGATAATGTCGGGGTCGTCCGAGTGACCTACTATCTGGGTGATAACGCTGTGGGTTCCAGTGTGGAGGGGCCCGACTGGGGCGTCTTCATGGACGCCTGTGAGTTCGTGGGTGGCGGCCGGAGTTTTGAGTTGCGCGCAGTGGCTGAGGACGCAGCGGGAAACACCGGGTCCGACGCCTTCGATGTCAACGTGACCAGTAACGGTTGCTCCGGCTGAGAGCGATGGTGCCGGGAGGGCAACGACGGCTCATCGCTGTTTTGACGCCGCTCCTCCTCACCGGATGTGAGGACCACGCCTTCTATCAGTTCAAGCCGGTTTGCGCCCGCCAGGTTAATGAGGCTCAAGCGCTTCAGCGCTCCCGGCCTGTCGACATCCTTTTTGTCATCGATGACTCCAACTCGATGATCGAAGAACGGGAGATGTTGGCCAGCAACATCTCTTCACCCTGCGGGATCGATGAAAACCCCGACGATGCTCGATGCGGCTTCATGGAGCAATTGATCGCTGCAACCACCAGCCAGAACCTTCCCGATGGCGAGACCTACTTCCACATCGGTGTGATTACGACCTCCTTGAATGCGAACACCGGGGAGAACAATCCGGGGGGCGTTGAGTTGCCTCGCTTCGGTTGCCTCTTCGCTGGCGGAAGCGGGATCCCGGTGGTGGATTCGAACCACGGCAACCATGCGATCACCCTGGTTTCAGACCGGATTCGGGCCATTAACCAAGGGGGCGGCGATGGGTTCGAGCAGGGGCTTGAGTCTATGCGTTTCTTCCTGCGCGGCGATACGGATGAGCCTGCGTGCCAAGATCATCTGGAGCGCTTTCTTCGACCGACAGCCCGCTTGATCGTCGTCTTTGTGACCGATGAGGATGACTGCTCCCATCGCTTTGACCGGCGTCCCCCAGGTATGGATGCAACCTCTTGCTACGTGGAGCAGGGCGGTATTCCCAAGATTCCCGTGGAGGATTACGTCTCCTTTCTCCAGGGCCTGAAGGCCGACCCCGACGATATTGCGATGGCGGTGATCGGGGGCGCTCGCTTTGATCCCGACCCGCTCAATCCGGGCCCTGAGTCCGTCCCTTGCAACGGCACCATCGACTGTGAGCGGGGGCAGATCTGCAAACGGCAGCGCTGTCGCGGCAGCGGCGACTGTGCGGCCGGTAACACCTGTTCTCCGTCGGAGAATGAACCGGGCGTGAGCTACTGCCTGCCCGAAGACGAAAGCCGACCGCCGGGCTTGTGTGTTCTGGGCGAGGCTGCCGGTTGTAATCTGGACCCTCGAGGGACTGCATTGCCGACGGAGGATTCGATCAACCCGGTGAATGCGGCGGATCGTTGTTCTGTGAGTGGAGGCGGGGCCGGCTGTCCCGTTCCGGTTCAGAGTTGCCAGCCATGCTTTGGCGACCGGAGTCTCCGCAATGAGCATCCGTTCTGTTGTGAAGCCGAAGCGGCAAGTCGGTATTTTGAAGTCACGGACCAGCTCTTCGCTGCCCGGGACGAAGGCTTTCTTTACGACTCGATTTGTAGCGGCGACTATCGGGGCACGCTGCGGGATATCGCGAGCTTGTTGGTCATCGTGCCGGAGATCGAGTTGCTGCAACCACCGGCGGACCCGGCCGAGATGCGGGTCGAGGTGCTGCGGCGGCAGGACGACGGCGAAATGGTGCGTGAAATCGTGCCCTATCACGACCCGGATGGGGGTGAGTTGGAAGGTTGGGACTTAACCTGTGCCCGGGCCTGCCAGGACCTCTGCACCGAGTCGGGGACCTGTGCTCGCCGTTGGCTCCGGTTTCACGGTGATGACCGACCCCGACCCGGGGATCGAGTTGAGACCATCTATTTGACGCAGAGCGATGAAGAGGTGTGCAGTCCCCTGGTGGGCAGTTCACAAGAGGGGGGTGGACCGTGAGGACCTTGTATTCTTTGGCGGCGGCCATCAGCTTCTGTGTGCTGCTTCCGCCACCGGCTCAAGCAGCTGAAGACGTGGGTCGAGTCCACGAGGGCCGGAACCGGGACCGCTTGCGCAGTGTCCAGGGGCGCCCCGTCCTGAAAGCCGGTCGTTTCAGTCTGTCCGGCACCTACGCTCGGACCGTCAACGACGCCCTGGTGATCAAGCACGGGGGCGGTCTCACAGCCCGCTACCACCTAGCCGAAGGCTTTGCGTTCTTACTCAACGGTACCTTCGCCACCTCGGAGCAGACGGATTACGTGCATTTGGTCCGCTATGAGCGCCGATTGGTACTCGAGGAGCCGGAGTTGAAGAGCCATATGGGGGTCGGCTTCTCCTACACACCCATCTACGGCAAGTTCTCACTCTTTTCCGATTGGATCCTCCACAACGACCTCTATGTCGAGGGAGCCTTCCAGCTGGTCGATATCGCCGGCTCCCGACAGCCGGCAGGCCTCGCAGGCTTGGGAACGAGAGTTTATTTGGGCCAGGCGATGAGCTTTGAACTAGGCCTGCGTAGCCTGATGTATGCAACTGAGTACCGGGGCGTTCGGGACATCAAGAATTTGATGTTTCTCAACACCGGCTTGACGCTGTTTATGCCCCTCAAAAATTTGGCTCGTCGCCGGAGATAGTCATGCTCCCCTTCGCGACGCTGCTCATCCTAGCCCAAGGCTTTGAACTTGACCTCGGCGGCGAGAGCCCGGAGGCGGGTGAGCGAACTGCGCCTGTGGCCCGCAGCTTGGGGCGGCGGGAAATTGCAGCGATGCGAGTTGCCTTCAAAGCTCGGCGCCATCGAGATGTTTTGGTCCTGGCGACGGAGTTTCTCGAAGGCAAAACCACAGCAGGCGATCGCAGCGAGGCCGCCTGGATCGCCGTGCGTTCAGCGCTCAAAGAGGACCTGCCGCGCATGGCAGTCATCCTCGCATCGACGGCGATTGAGACCGGGTTGGGCGAGTCGAGGGAACTCGCCCTCGATGAGTTGGCCCCGCTATTAGACCAAGACGCCACGGCGATGGAACTGGCACCGATCCTCGCCAATCAAAGTCTGGATGATCTACCGGAGCGTTGGCGAGGGCACAGCGCCTACTGGGTGGCCCGTCACCTGCTCGAACTTGAGGTGGTTCGACGGGAGAAGGCAGACGCACCACCCCGGCCCGGCGCCAAACAGGCCCCGGCGCCGCCGGCTTCAGGGGTCGTCCTAGATTTCGGTGCCGATGATAGCCCGCAGCCACCGGCCCCCGAGGCTGCCAAGGAGGGAGAGGTGACCCCCTCGCCAGAGCGTCCAAAACCCCGGCCCCAAGTGGAAGGCGAGCCCCCACCGGATCTCAATCGGGCCAGAAGTTTGCTCGGTGAGGTGGACCGCCGCCATGCACTGTTTGGTCGATCACGCCTTTTGGCCGGCATGATTGCGACCGCTGAGGGGCAGGATGACGCGGCTGGAAAGTTTTTCCGTCAGGCGATGGTTGCGGGACCTCGAGGCGTCACGGATCTCGCCACGCTGGAATTGGCTCGGGTTCTGTATGCCAAGGGGGAGATTCCCGCTGCCCTTGAGCAGTACCGCCGCGTCCGTCCCAGCAGCGACGATTGGGGGGACGCCCTTTTTGAGCAGGCTTGGGCCCATTTCCGCATGGGGAATTTCGGTCGGACACTGGGGATCCTAGAAGCCTTTGACTCACCATTTATGATCGATGAGCGCCGCGATGAGATCGAAGTCCTGCGGGCCCTCTCCCTGTATGAAAATTGCCGTTATGACGATGCCATTAAAGCGGTGGATCGAGTACGCCGCCTTCGGCCTGCCTTCGATCGGCTGAGCGAGGCGACGGCCGAGGAACGGGCAGCAGCGGACTGGTTAAGTCTCTACCGACGTCGGGATACCCTCGAGGACGAGATCCTTGCCGATCGCTTGCGGCTCTTGGCCCGCAATCCAGGCCTGCGTCGAACCATTGAGGCCTACCAATCGGCCGAAGCGGAATACGCTCGTCTGGTCGGAATGGCCCTCGACGCCCGAGCCATGGATCGAATCGAGCGAATTTTCCGCGGGCAGTTCGGTCCTATGCAAACGCGGATTGGTCACCGGGTGTTGAACGAACTCACGGCCCAGCGGGTGGAGATCGCGAGCTTGCTGAAGTCGGCGATCGCCATCCGCCTTGAGGTGGAGGAGCAGCGGACCCGCGTACTTCAGCAACAACTCCGGGGGGCTCGGGGCGGTGTGGTCGCAGAAGCCACCGGTGACCCGCCGAGCGTGAAGGATGATGAGCTGTATTGGCCTTTTACGGGTGAATACTGGCGGGACGAATTAGACACCTACCACGTTCATTTGGGTAGGAGCTGCCGGTGAGTTGGGTCCTTCTTAGTCTGCTCATTGCAGCACCGGCGGAGACCGGTGGCAAGCGCAGCCCGCGGGTCGTTGAAGCCGCAGGGAAGCGTGATGCGGGGCCTCAAGGTCCCCAATTGCGTTTCCACGATGTGCGCTTGGAGGTTGCCTCCGAGGTCGGTGAAGTTCGCAAGCGGCAGATTGCGATGATTGAGGAACTACTCGAACTCGAAGTGGATGGTAACCGCCGGGGCGACCTCCTCTTTCGTAAAGCCGAGTTGAAGCATGAGCGGGCGCGCTTTTTCAGCTTCTTGCGCGGTGCCGCGGAGGAAAAGCTCGGGGAAGCACAAGACAAGGGCGAGACAGCGATCGCTGCCGCCGAGGAGAAGGTCAAGGCGGCGAGCTTGGATGAGCGCCGGGCATCGCGAGAGGCGATCGCAGTTTATGATCGTATTCTGCGGGAGATTCCGTCCTACGAGCGGACCCCCGACGTCTTACATGCCTTGGGTCAAGCCTGGTGGGAGTTGGGGGTCAAAGAGGGCGCACTAGAGATCTACACACGGATCATTCGGGAGTACCCAGACTCGGGGTTTGTCCCCGACGCGTGGGTCAGTTTCGGCGAGTATTACTTCGCAGAGCAGCAGTTAGAGTTAGCCCTCAAAGCCTACAAGAAAGCGGCAGCCTATCCCAAGCCAGAGGTTCAAGGTTTTGCGGAATACAAGTTGGGTTGGGTCTATTACAACCTGGGTGATTTTGCCGAAAGCTGTCTCCATTTTCAGCGGGTCATGAAGCTGGCGGCGGACGTTCAGGCCCAGGGCCATAAGAAGTTCACGCTCGACCGGGAGGCCCGCAAGGATTGGGTCACTGCATACGCCCACTTCGGCAATGCCGACACCGCCTTCGAGCGGATCCGCCGCATCGCACCGGAGCATATGCGACCGATGTCAGCCCACCTGGCCGACCGCTGGATCGATGCCGGCCGGGATCAGGAGGCGAGCGCACTCCTTGATGACCTGATCGCCAATGGGGCCAGTGACCCCCTGCTGCCCAGCTATTATGCGAAGCAACTACGCGCAGTCCAACGCATGTTCAGCAAGGACCAGGTGGTGGAACGGGTGGGGAAGATTGTGGGTCGGCTCAAGTCCATCGACGCCCCCGATGGGGAGACGGCCCTGAAGGCCTGGCGGCAGAGCTTGGACGAGGTTGATCTCGGTCTGCGCCGGATCGGTACCCTGTGGCATCAGGATGCTTTGAAGCTGAAGAATGAGAAGCTGATGGCCCAGGCCCAGAAGGTCTATGAACTGTACCTCTCGTTGTTCGCCGACCGGGATGAAGCTTACGAAATCCGATTTTACCATGGGGAAGCGCTCTACTCCTTGGGGCGCTTTGCCGAGGCTGGAGCCGAGTATCACGCCACCGTTCTCGCCAATCAGGAGGGGGAGTTTAGTGCGGACGCAGCCCTCGAGATGGTCCGCAGTTACGATAAACTCTCGGCCATCGCGACCGCCAACAAGGAGCCCCAGGATTCCGATGAGGCGAAGGCTCGCAATGCGAAGATGATCGAGGCCTGTCGTTTGTATCTGCAGTTGGCTCCAACAGGGGATATGGCGGCGACAGCCCACTTTCGTATCGGCCGGGCCCACTATGACCGGGAGGAGTTAGAGGAAGCTTTGGCCTCCTTTGAGACGCTCCTCGGGGCCGGCGGTGACGGCGGGGCTGAGGGGGCAGAACGTCTACGTGTGGATCCGGGGCTCGCTGAAGTTTCGGCCAACTTAATTCTCGATATCTACAACTACCAGAAGGACTGGCGAAAGATCATTGAGCGGGCCCGCGGCTTCGTGGAAGACCCTCGCTTTCGCGACAAGAAAGACTTCGTCGAGAAAACGACAGAGTTGGCCGACGGTGCGAGTTTTAAGGTTCGGTCTCTGGATTTAGCGGGCAAACCCCATGAGGAAGTGGCTGAGGGCTATCTGACCTATGTTCGAGAGCACCCGAGCTCTCGCTGGGCGGACCGGGCCATGTTCAACGCCGCCGTTCACTACGAGAAAGGTGGGCGTAATGATCGGGCCATGGAGACACGTCGCCAATTCGTGAAGGACTTTCCAAAGAGCGAGCTGGTGGGTCGAGTCGACTTTCTCCTCGCCAACGCCGGTGTCAAAACCGCGGACTATGAGAACGCGGCGACTCGTCTCGAGCGCTTCGCTCGGGCCAATCCCAAGGATGAGCGGGCTCGTTCTGCGTGGCTCGACGCCAGTGTCTACCGAGAGGGGCTCGGGCAGTACAAGAAGGCGCTGGAAGACCGGCGTCGCTGGATTCGCTTGGCGAAGAAGGCGAAGAACGTGGAAAAGAAGCGGCTTCAGGCCGTTCAAATCAGCCTGGGCAAGATCATCGACAAGGTCGAGAAGCCGGGCCGAGCCGCTGGGTACTATGACCGCCTCGCTGCAAGTTTTGATGACCCAACGGCCCAACTCCAAGCCCGGGGCGCGGCTGCTCGAGCCTGGCGGCAGATTCGTTCCAAGAGTGGTTGGGCTCGACAGGGCAAGGAGCGTTCCCAGCGTCGCCTCTCTGAAGCGGTGCAGCGTTACAAGGAGAAGGGGCTCAAACTGTCTGGTGAAGCGGCGAATGTGGTGGCTGAAGCGGAGCTCGCCTCCCTTGAAAAAGCATATACGGACTTCGGTAAGGAGCGACTGCCAAGTCCTGATCGTTTGGAGCGGTTTCAGCAGGCCCGAGAGACCATTGAGAATCGACTGGCTGAACTGTCGGCCTCCTACGAAAAGATCGTCGCGATCGGCAGTCGGACGTTCACCGTTGATGCCTTGGAGCGCATGGGCGGGCTACGCCAACGTTACATCGATATTCTGATGAAGGTGCCCGCTCCCAGTGGCCTGACGGAGGTGCAGCGAGAGCTTTGGCAGGACAAGCTGACGGAATGGACCATGCCCTTGGAGACCCAAGCGCTCGTTTATTACGAAAAATGCGCTGAGTTAGCCCGAAAGGCCGCCCTTGAGCGCCCGGCCGTCAGTCGGTGCATGGATGTACTGAAGGCGAAGAAGCCCCAGGACTACCCCCGCCTGATCGAGGAACTTCCGCCCCAGCAGGGCCTTCGCTTGGCCCGCCATTCACCCTTCGGTGCCTTAGCGGTGAGCAGCGCAGACTTAGCCTACCTTGCGGAGCTGATGAAGCGTGGTCGGGTTCCCACACCTGATGGCTTGCCGAGTCCCGATGAACTGGCCCCATCCGAGCCCAAGGAGACCGCCCAGGAAGACCGTGTCGCTGATGCGGAAGAGGAAGCGCGCCGCACCATGCAAGATGATGGCACGGTGGAGACCGACGAAGGCCAAGCCTCCTCCGACTTCTTCGAGGAGGAGGAATGATGAGAGTATACGCCCTCCTCGCCCTGTCCCTGTCCCTCGGTGCCTGTGCGACGGCTTCCAAGGTGGCGAAGCCGACGGAGATGGACGAACGGGAACGTCGCCCTGACCTGGGTGATTTTCTCGGTGACGTGGACCCAAGTCGAAGCACAGAGGCCGAAGGGGAGAAGAGATTCTTGCTGATGGGCCGCCTGTTGGTGGCCGGGCGCAGCCCTTCCGAGGTGCTGACGCTGGCGAGGGAGCGAGGTGAGTCCGACCTGAGCCGGGCTGCGCTGCTCGCCCGATCCGGTGACGAGGCCATGGCCCTCAGTATTGCGAAACGGGAAGGCGAGGCCGGCTTGCCGATGGCCCTTGGAATTCTCGCGAAACAGGGGCGGTGGGACGAAGCGGAGGCCCTGGTCGAAGGGGGTGATAACTCGGATTTACGCACCTCATTGCGAGCCTGGATCGCCCATGAGAAGGGGCGGAACGAAGAGGCCATCAGTGGTTTGCGTAGCCATCTCTATGCCAAGGGTACAGATTTGGACGCCTATCGAGTTTTGATTCGTATCTTCATGGCCCAGGGCAAGAATCGCCTTGCTCGCCTGGCCTGTCAGGGCGCACTCCGCATCGCACCGCAAGAGGCAGATATTCATTATCTGCTGGGCCGGGTCGATGCTGAGTTGGGCCGGAATGCGGGGGCCCGGAGGTCCTTCGAGGCGGCGATTAAGTTTGATCCAAGTCATCTCGGTGCTCGTACGGAACTCGCTCGGACGGGCCTGGCCCACCTCGATTACAAGACCGCTCTTGAGCACATGACCGTCGCCTATCGCTTGGCGCCGGGCGATGAAGAGATCGCGTTACTCACCGCGGTGAGCCTGCGCGCGAACGGCGCCTGTGCCGAGGCTTCGACCCTGCTCAAGGATTGGACCGATCGCTCACAGCGAGCGGTTTTTAATCTGGGCGTGTTGTATTTGCGCTGCCTCGATGATCCCAAAGAAGCCCTGAAGTTGTTGCAACGGTATGTGGAACAGGCCGAGCCTAAACAGGACCATCAAGTGCATCTGCTCCTTCAAGAAGCCCAGTTGTTGAGTGAAACAGAATGAGCGACGCAACGTTGTTCTCTCGCGGGCGATAAAGAATCTAGCGCGCGATGTCGCCAGATCCGGTCTTTGCTGGTATTCAGGCCCTAGAAGGGGAGCAGGCATGTTGAAGCATTGCATTCTTTTGCTTGGCCTCCTGGTGGCCGGCTCGGCGCATGCGCAGAACGCAGACGTGTCGCTTGAAGCCGACGCCGAGGCCGGTGAGACCACGGTGCTGACCTTCACTGATGACGATGCGATCGAGGGCTCACTCCGGTCGCCTGATGGGGAGTTTTTCGAGACTCGAAAGCGCACTCGTCATCGAAATCTCATTCGAATTCGGCGCCATTTCCGCCGGGAGATCCTTCGGGGCGTTCACAGACTTTGATGGTCCGAGGGCGAGGCAAGCTTGGCTAAGCGTTTCATCTTCACAGTGGTTGTTCCCCAGGGGCAAGAACGCCGCGTTGAGTTCGTCGGTGAGTCGGCGACGATCGGTCGTCTAAGCACCGCTGATATCCGTGTCCACGATGCCACGGTGAGCCGCCTCCATGCCCGTGTGTACGTTGCGGAATCCGGAGTGTTACGAGTGGAATCTACCGGTGGAGCCGGTGGGATGATGCTCAACGGGCAAGTCACGGAGGATGGTGAACTGGTCCCCGGGACCGTCATCGCCCTGGGCCGATCTGAGGTCACCTACGTTGGTGAAGAAGATGCCGTCGATTCTGTCGTGGCAAGCACTCGCCTCAGCGATGTTTTCGAAGCCTCCCCAGATGTTCGTGCCGCCCACGAGCAGATGGAACAGCGCAAGCGTTCAGACACCCATCGGGTTCAGCCGCCCCTCACCGAAGCATCGACAGGGGCGGGGACAGGCCCTGTGGATCGGGAAACCAGTGTCGTCCTGGTCGATATGGAAGAGCCTATCTCCAGTGACAACGCCCAACTTGAGATTAACCTGAGTTGGCAGGATCGACAGATCACCCTCGAGCACTTCGAGACGGGGCCGATCCGAGTGGGCCAGGAACTGGAGATTCCCATCGACGAAGCGTCGCTGCAAGGCATGACGCTCTTCGATCGAAGCCCGAGTGGCTGGTTTGTGACCGTTCTGCCGCAGATGAACTGGCGGCCCAAGGGCGCCCCAACTCCGGTGGATGTCGCCTCGGTCCAGGGGAGCTTCCAAGGGCCCAGCGGCCCCGCGGCACCGATCGGTGTCCATGACGCTGGTGAGATGCAACTTGGCGAGATTAAGCTCAGCTATCGACTCGTCGCGCCGGGCCACGTGATCCCCATCGCCTACTTCAGCCAGATCAATTTCAATCTCATCAACTTGATGCTGTTGAGTTTCCTGGCCCATGCCGCCCTTCTCATCGCCTTCAGTTTGCACCCACCCCAGGTCAAAACCTTGGAAGAATGGTTGACCGAGCGCCCGAATCGCTTCGCTCGTCTCATTGTGGAGCCAAAGAAGGAGAAGAAACAGAAGAAGAAGGTGGCCAAAGCCCGCAAGGTGGAAGGCAAGAAGAAGGACAAACCCAAGGCAGGCAGTGACGAGGGCAAACAGAAGCCGAAAGAAAAGGCGGCAAAGAGTCAGGCCACAGAGGAAGACGTCAAAGCGGTCGAAAAGAAGTTAGCGACCCTGTTTGGTGATTCCCAGGGAGCAGCTTCGAAGGTGTTGGGTGATGGCGCGCCAGATATCACTCGAGCCCTTGGGGAGATCGCCGGTGAAGACCCTCTTGCCGGCTTGGTTGGCTTGCAGACATCAGGCCGGGCAAATAACGATGGGCGCTTGGTCGACACCCGCTTGAAAACCCGGGGGAGAGCTGGCGGTAACCGGAACTACGGCGCGGATCTCGCCAAGCTAAAAAAGAAGAAGAAGGTCGATATCGCAGTGAGTTCAGGGCCGGCCGATGTCCGGGGCGCCCTGGATCCAGAGGTCGTTCGACGGGTCGTGCGCCGTCACCGGGCTCAGATCAAGTATTGCTATGAGTTAGAGCTTCTTCGGACCCCCGGTTTAGAGGGTAAGGTCCAAGTGCAATGGGTGATCGGACCCGATGGTCGAGTCAACCGAACGAAGATCACCAGTACGACCATGAAGAGTGCGAACGTGGAGGCCTGTATTCAGCGTAAGATCCGTACGTGGGTCTTCGATCAGCCGAAGGGGGGTGGGATCGTTGTCGTGAATTGGCCCTTCTTCTTTAAGGAGGCCGGCTGATGGCGCGCTTGCTGGTGGTCGGATCGCTCCTTTTATCGAGCTTTCCTGCCCGCGCTGACTGGCGGGAGCGTTCAGGCATCGATGTTTTCGTTCAGCCCCTGCTGGGCCTTCCCGTCGGGACCTTGGGGGGGCGGGGCTTTGCCCCAGGCGGGGGCTTTCGTTTGGCTGTGGGTCATTTTGATCGCCTCAAGCAGCGGGCGAGTCGTTTCGAGTTGACCTACGATGGCTACAGCGGCTCCGCTGTGTCGCCGCAAACCGGCGATTTCTTTCAGATGAGTGCGGCCATTGGCCTTGGTTTGCAGTTCAAGTTGAAGGACCGCTGGATCGGTCAGCCCTCTGGAAGTTTGGGCTTTAGTCTGGCGCAAGCTGGCCTAGAACCTGTGGGGGGTGTTTTTGGTTCTGGAGGCTTTGCCCTCTTAAAGCGGGCCCGGCTGCGGCATGTGCATTATGGGGTGGAAGCCCATGGAGGTTGGTGGCTTGGAGCCGGTGGTGGATTTATCCGAGCAGGACCGATCATCCGATGGCAACGCTGAGCCCCCTCCTTCAGTTACTCACCCACGCCGAGGCCACCGAGTCTCTCGCCGATCCCTCGGCCTATGCCGAGTTGGGGGAGAAGGCCGCTGAATTGGGGCAGTGGGCGCTGGCCTACAAAGCCTTTCAGTTCGCCCGGCGCCGGGGACAGCATCGTCGGCCCTCGGAAACCGAGTGGCGAGTGCTCATGGACTACGAACATCTGGCGGCCCTGATCGACCGGGCCTCCGAGTACCAACGGCTCGATCTGTTGGAGTGGGTTTGTGCCAACTACGCAGGCCACCCTGACTTGCATGCCCAAGCGGTCAGCGCCTCCTATGCGCTCAATGAGTTCGGGCGTCCCACCACCTTGGATCGGATGGAGCGCCAGGCCCATCCAAGCGAGGCCGTCGCCATCGAAAGATACCTCGAAGGAGAGAGGCTTTGGCTCGGTTGGGGCTTACGCTGCCTGGGCGCCTGCTTCGCCGATCGCATCCTTCGTCTCGGTTTGCAGGGGATCCATCCCTTCGATGAGGATGTAGAGAAACTGGCCCATTGGGTCGAGATGATCGAGGGCGCTGAAGCAGCGGTTCCTTACTATCGGGCCCTCTACCAGGCGGGTCTCGGGGGGGACGGGCTGCGGTTGGCGCTGGTGATGGGGGCTGCCCGAGAAAATCGTACACTCGCTCTTGAAGCCACCCAGTCGGCCGAGGAACGAAGCCGTTTGGGCCTATGGGTTCTGCAGCGGGGCCTGGAGCCTGGCTTGGACCGCCGCTGGCTCCAGGATCTCGACGAGGCGGACCTAGAGACCTTGATCGCCCAAGAGGCGGAACGGCTTGCAGCGGGACAAGAGGCGCGAGTACGGGCCGACGATCTTCGCTTTTCCCCCGATTTGGCCGGTCGGTTCCAGGCTTTGTATTTGGCCCACGGTCAGTTGGCCGAAGTGATCGCTTGCCTCGAGATCCGCCTGCCCCATGCGGAACCGGAGATCCGTCCACTCCTGCTTCGGATGCAAGCGAGCCTCTATCGTGATCTGGGTCGTGACGAGTTGGCCCAGCGGGTTGTCCTCGATGCCCTGGCGCTCGACCCGGCCGATGCCTCGACCGTTGATCTGGTGCTGGAGTTTGCCGGTCAGATGAAGCGTTTTGAGGTGTTTTCCCAGGCGCTGATTCAGCACGCTCGAGCATCGAAGTCGGCCAGCCTCATGCTCGCGGGCGCAACGCTCGCTGCACCCCACCAAGTGACGTTGATTCTGGAGGAGTTGGCTGGCTTCGAACTGCCGGTCGACGATTTGATCGACCTCGCTGTGGGCTGCGAGCAGCGGGCCTTGGGGCTTGGGCTGTTGGCTGAACTGGCGGAGGTTGGCCGCTTGGGTCTCGAGCAGCATCTCGCTGTCGCTCGGGATCTGGTCAGCATGGCTCGCGGTGACGGGGAGATGCTGGAACAGGCCCTGCGTTTGCTCGACCAGTTACCCGAGGAAGAGGAGCGTGCTCAGCGGCTTCGTGTCTCTGCACTCTTGGAACTTGGCCGAGGCCATGAAGCCCTGATTTTGATGCACGAAGGGGATTTTCCCAAAGAGGGTGCTTGGGCGATCCATCGGGCCCGGGCGCTGATGCAGGTCGGGGAGCGCACCGAAGCAGGTCAACTTCTTGAATCGGCCGATGCCGCCGGTAGTGTGGCGGCTCGCGGCCTGTTGGAACGACTCCGGGAGTCGAAGTGAGCGACCCGCTGCAGGAACTCAGCGACTGGCTCGACCGTCCTGAGCAATCGGTGCTCGGACCCAAGGTTGTATTGGATGCTGTGAAGATTGAGCCCCCGGAAGGGCGCAGCGAGCTGCTCGACGGCTTATGGTCGCGTTTGCAGGGCACCGGCCTCGCTCTTGAACTGGCCAATCAACTGGACGAATGGGCCCAGGAGTCGCCCGAAGCCCGAGCGGATGCATTGGCTGCCCAGACCCTCATCCGGGCCCACGCCCCCGGCGCACTCATCGAAAATGCTTGGCTACGGGAATTGCGACGGCAAGGCCCGGAGCAGTTGGATTGGCGATGGTTTGCCGAACGGGCATCGAGTGTGGCCCTTGTCGAGGCCGCCGCTCTTGGGGAGCGCCTCGACCAAGAGGGACGACGGGTGGTGGCTTCGGCCTTACTGTCCCGTCGTCGGGATGAGTTGTTCGATTTGGTTGAATCGGTTGGTGTGGCTGCCTGCGGCCTCGATCATCATGGCCTGGCCCGTGCTTTTGGTGGCCGGTCTTTGGCTCGGCTCTCGGAACCAGACGACGACATCCTCGCCCTGGAGGTCCTTCGGCTCCGCTACGAGGGCGGAGATGAGACCGCATGTGCCCATGCCCTGCGCCGGTTGGCCGGGATGGACAGCCCCTCGCAGCAGCATGAAATGGTGGCTGGCTGGCTGATCCAAGAGGGGCAGCGTGGCGAAGCCATGGATCTTTTGCGTTCCTCCATCAGCGATCAGTCGCTCCGCTTGCTCTGGGAAGAGGCGCAATGGGTCGAGATCACAGAACGTCTTGAGTCCGTCGCTGAGCGGAGCGAGTCACAGACTGTCTTCTTGGCCCGGGCCCTCTCTGAGTCGGGCAAAGGGGTGGCCACCGCGCTGTTGGAAGACGCGCCTGGGCCTGAGGCCTATCGACTTAAAGTGGGTCTGGCTTTGGAGGAGGGGCGATCGGAAGGGCTCGCTAATCTACTTAAAGAGGGGCGTGATCATGGTCTCGATGGTGACCGGGCCTGGATGGCTTTTCTGCTTCTTGATGGCCCCCACCCGAAGATTGCCAGCGAGCTGGTCATCGACCAACTAGAACATGGTCCGAGCCCGGCTGCTCTCGATCGGTTGGTGGCTGCCTGTCCCCGTCGAGAGGATCAGGTTCGTGTGCTCGAGCACCTATTGAACCAGGAGCCGACGCCTGAGCGGTGGGAAAATCGCTTAGAACTTGCGGAGGCAAAGACGCGTCCGGGGCTATTGGCCAGACGGGCGTTGTGGTGGGATGATGATCGAGAGGCCTTGGCCGATCTGCGGGCGGCGGGTCAGGCCGGGCGCTCGGCTTCTGAGCAGTTGGATCTCGTCGGCCGGCTCTTGGTCAAGCACCCCCAGGCCATGGCCCTGGCCGATGAGTTGGTTCACCTGGGCTTGCGCACCCAGGACCTGGGGGCAGTCGTCCATCCTTGTCTAGAAGCGGCGCGACGTCAGGCTGCGGTCGGTGGTGCCCGCCTGATCGCTCGAATCGGCGGTAAGCTCGTGGGCTGCGGTGCAACCCAGCAATTGGGTGTCTTGCTTTCTGAAGCCCGTGGCTTGGCGCCAGACTTGCCCGAGGTGATCGCTTTGTGGGCTGCGGTGGACGCGGAGGAGGGCGATCTCGCCGCGGCCCGCACACGCTTGATCGCTGCCGCATTGGAGCGCCCCAGCGACAAAGCCGGTGAAACCCTGGCCCTTTTGGCCCTCGATTACATGGAGCCAGCGGATCCTGGGACCGTCTCCTTGGCTCGCTTGTGGCCCCAGCAGCATCGCTTGGTTGAGGCCTATTGCGAAGCGAGGTTGGCGAAAGGGGAGTCCCTAGAGTTATCGATCCTGTCCCAAGTCCGTGGCATGCCAGCCGACCTCCTTAGAAGTCTATGGCTGCGGGGCCTGGAAGGGGATCCCGCAGAGCTTGCAGCGACGGTCGAATTATCCGATGGCGAAGCCCTGGACCAACTGGTTCGTCATGGCATCGACCAGCGGGCGCTTGGCTTCCTACGGCGTTTGGCAAGTCGCCTGCCGGATCCGGATCACGCTCTGTTAGACTGGGCGAAGCGGTCGTTGGACGTGGGGCGCCCGCAGTTAGCCTACGACCTGGTCGTCGGTGAGCCTGAGGCTCGGGGCAAAGAGGAACTCGAGCTGCTCCTCCATGCCCTCTCTCTCGGTGCGAAGGCCGATGAAGACCGGCTGTACCGGGAGGGGCTGAGGGCCCTTGAGTTGGAGATCGACAGCGACCACTTGATCGAACTCGTTCTCCGTTTGGGCGGGCGCCGGGATCTCTTGAAGCCGCTCCTCAAGCGGAACCCGGAGCGCATCGAATTGATCTCCTTGTGCCGAGACCATGCACCGGAGTTATTGAAGTCGATCCAATCCCCCGTGGTTTCCGCTGCGCTCTGTCAGCCCGGTCAGGCGGTCAACACAGTGGATCTCGTCTTCGGTCAGGCGGCCGAAGCCATTGGGCGACATCCTCTTTTACTGGTTTGGTGGGCCGAGTGCGTCCCCGACCGGGAGGTGCGGCTGCTGATGGAAGCGGCCGAAGCCAATCCGGGGCCCTGGGGAGCGCAGCAGTTGCTGCGAGTGGCACGCAGTCAGGTGGGTGAACAACGGGGCGATGCGGTGACAACCCTTCGAGCTGCTCTCGACATGAACAGCGACTCCGTGCCGGTCCGCCGTGCTCTGTCCGACTTGCTGCGGGAAGACCAGCCGGAAGCAGCCCTGGAGTTGTTGGAGCCCGTGTTGCGAGGGCCAGACCGGGATCAAAGTGATCTGTATCGTTTGGCCCGATTGAGTCATCGCTTGGAGGACTTTGAGGCCTCGGCCAATGCCTTTGAGCAGGCCGGCGTCCCGAGTCGTTTGGACCTGCTCCAAGAAGCAATCCCGGTGTTTGCCAAGTTGGGCCGGAATGAGGTCGCACGCGTCTGGATCCGGGAGTTGATCCGGTTTTGGGGGGAGGGGCTGAGTCGGACCGAGTTGGCCTTGGAGTACACCCGGCTCGCACGGGTTGAGTTGAATCTCAGTGCGCTGGAGGTGGCCCAGGCCTGTGCCCGTCGAGCGATGGAGTTGGATGAGACCAGTCCGGAGGCGACGGAACTTCTTGGGCGCACCTTGTTGGAGAGTGATGAGCACTTTGATGAGGGGCTCCAACTCCTCGAGGAGGCAGCCCGCCGCTGCCCTCGTCGCAGACGAGCCGAGTTGCTTGCCGAAGTGGGCATGTTGTCCGAAGACCCCTGGCACCGGGCCGACCTTTTGGAAGAGGCCCGCCGTCTCGGGCTGGCCCTGGGCTCCTCCCAGTTGTATTGCCTTGCCGAAGCGCTCAACCGGACGGCCCGTCGGGAAGAAGCCCTTGAGATGATCGAGGCGGCTGTGGACTGTTGCGAAGAGCCCGCGACCCAGCGGCAGTATCTCGTTTGGATGGGGGATTTGGCCTTCCGTAAGTTGCAACGCCTGGAGCCGGCCTTGAAGGCTTGGCAGCGGGCGCTGCGGGCCGATCCACGGGATGAGGAGGTCCTTCATCGGGTGACTGCTGCCTGCCAGGAGAGCAGTCGTTATGAAGAGCTCGTCGACACCCTGGTGCGGGTGATCGAGCATGAGCATGACGATGAGCGCCGGCACCGGCTCTGGCAGCGGGTGGCCGAGACCGCTGATGAGCATCTCACTCGCCCGGATTTAGCCGCTCGCGCTTATGGAGAGATGCTTCAGATTCGAGACTCGATTCCACTGCGGGAGCAGTTGGCAGCCCGCTTGGTCGACGAAGGCAAGGGGGATGAAGCTCAACAGGTGCTCCTCGAGGCCTGGACACGCCAACGTCTCAGTGAAGCGGGGGCGACGCTGCTGTGCCGTAGCCTTGAGTTGGGGGGGCGGACGCGCCAAGCCCTTGCGGTTGACGACGTGGAACGTTTGCGAGGTCGGTCGGGCCAGCGCGATGAACAACGCCATGCGTGGCTCGAAACCTTGGAGCAACCGGAGCCCCTTTCGGTGACCGAGTTGCGAAGTTTGATGCCCCAGATTCTCCGGGATGATGCGGGACAACATCTTGCGGAAGCATGGAGCGTGGTTCACCCCTTGGTGAAACAGGATCCAAGCCGGACTGGGGGGTGGCTCAAGCGCCGACGGCAACTGATGGATGAAGGAGATGAACGCCTCATCACTCGCTCCTTCTACCAAGTCGGGCGCCTCTTTCGGCAGCCTGAAACAAGTCTCTACTTGGAGCCGGGAAGCAGTGACGGGGTTGCGGTCCTACCGGCCCAGCCGCTCTGTCTGGTGGTGGGTAGTCAGGCGCCACTGCTCCGTGTGGACGATCCTGCGGTCGTTCGTTTTCATGTGGCGCGCATGATGATGATGACTCGCCCAGAGGTGGCGCTGCTGACCCTGCTCGGTTTGGAGCGAACTCAGGATTTATGTGCGGCGATCGGGCTGAGGGCCACGGTGGTCAGCCAGCGTCGTGTCGCCCAATGGCGGGCCCTGCTCAGTGGTGGCCTGGAGTTCCGGCTCCGGCGATCCTTGGACCACCTACCGATGCAGCACATGGTTCGTTTGGCTGCCGCCGCAGAAATGATGTCTCTGCGGGCCGGTTTAATCGCCGCTGGCGCGTTGAATCTCTCGCTCGACCTGGCCTTGCAGGGAGAACCTGTCTTGGCTCGTCTGGATCAAACGGAATTAGTCCATAGCTTGGGCCGTTTCTGGGCCCGAAGTGGATTGGCCTATCGAATCGGGGAGGTGCGAAGTGGTTGATTCTTCCAAGCCAACTGCTGACCGAAGCTGGGTACTTCTCGGAGAGACCGAGCCGTATAGCCGAGATGCCCTCGACTTGATGGTGATGGATGGCCTCATCGAACTCCAAGATCAGGTGGAACCGGCCGGTGGGGGCCAGCCGATCACGGTCGGGGAGGTTTTGGGAATTCTACCCGCCTTGCCGGTCAGCGAGCGTCTGGATGCCCTTGCCGAGGGGCTGGAGTTACCAGAGGGCCAGACCATCGACACGATGAAGAGCGACGAACTCCCCCGGGTGGTGAGCATGATCCCTCGGGTCGATACCATGCCCGTCTCGAAGCCAAAGTCGACGCCCATCTTGACACCCCAGCGTTTGGGGATCGTGGTGAGCCTGGTTCTCGGGCTCGGTATTGTCGGCTTTCTGCTCATGCCGCGGGGCGAAGACCGGGAGCGAGAAAGGGCTGCCCAGCAATCAGACACCGACGGGGCGGTTGCAGATCCAGCGGTGAAGGTTGTGTCTGTGCAGCGCCCGGCGGAACAACTCCTGCGACCGGGGCAGAAACGTCTGACGGTCGAGGACAAGCAAGGCGTCCTCGAAAGTGAGCTAGAAGATTTGGAGAGCTGCCTGCCCGACAAGGCGAAGGACAGCATCAAGATTCAGTTCAAGATCAAGCCGAATGGGGCGCCATTCGCCATTCGGCTCGATACAGAGGACACCTCGGTGAACGCCTGCGTCCGAGCGAAGGTCTTTCGGTGGCGCTTTCCCCGCTTTAGCGGCCCGAGCGATGCGCTGGCGTTTCGTCTGGGAGGCCCGGGCTGATGCGGCGGCAGTTGGAAGCTGAGGTTGCGAGCCTGCTTCAGGGGGTCAGCCCCATCGACTGGGGTCGCCTCCGGCACTTCAGCGATGAGGGGATCGCCGACCTGTTGACCAGTAACGGGTTTAATCTCGAGAGCGAGGCGGACTGGGATCACCTCGACCGCCTTCGGGATCGGGGGATCAGTTATATGAACCGAGCCCTCGATATGGTGGTCGATGAAGACATTTTTGAGATGCCAGTGGATGGGCTGATCCACTTGGCTGCTCGGCGTAAAGAGGGGCGGCGACGACGTCAGCAAGCCTGCGTGCTGCTGAAAGTCATGCACCTCATCCAGCGGCTCGATGCCCGTAGTCTACGCTTTGCTGCCCGAGTCTCCGATGCGGAGTTGACGACCCATCTCCTCGGCAAAGTCGGTGAGTGGGTCGACAGCCTGCGACGGCAGGGTCTGGTGATCGTGGAGTGGGGAGGTGGGCACAAGAGGCCCGACGCCATGGTGACCAAGCTCCTGCTCAAGGCGAGTAGTCAGGTGGGCAATGTCCACGACCAAGTCCGGGTCCGACTGGTGACAGAGGATCGACCCACACTGGAAACGGTGATTGAAGAACTGGTTCGTCGAATCCTGCCGTTCAACATGATTCTGGCCGGCGAAAGTGTGAACACCTTGATGGAGATCGGGGAAGGAGCCCTCAAGGGACTTGTTCCCGAGCACGCGGTCCCAGACCGCCCCTATAATCCCCAGAGTTCTGGCGATTATCGGATCATTAACCTGGTGGGCGACGTTCCCCTTGCGATCGATCCGACCAGTTATGGGGTGCCGATAAGCCAGCAGGAACGGCACGGCCGGATCGTCCACCTCCGTTGCGAGTTCCAGTTCGTTGACGTGGCAACGGCCCAGGATAACGAGCGCGGTGAGCAGGGGCATGCTGCCTATAAAC
>PBND01000090.1 GCA_002722845.1 Myxococcales bacterium
ATGCGGTCCTGGTCACAGGGATGATTCCCGGCTGGACGCTGGAGGACCGCGACCGGGCTACGCAATCGCTCATCGCCGCGGAGGTTGCGCCAGTCTTTCTACAAGACCCCGGGGTCAGCGAGGAGATCCCTGATGGGGCCAAAGTGCTGGTACGCCCGATCCAGTTTCCGGCGGCGGCGGTTCAACTGGGTGAGCGGATCCGAGATTGGTTCGAGGAGCAGTTGTGTCGGCGGGAGCCCAACGCCCGAGAAACACTCAAGGAGCGCCTGAAGCTTGCAGGTCGCCTTGAGTCCACGGGAATCTACATGGTTGAGGCGCCCCTGGGACGGGGAGAAATCCATCTGCGAGGTGGTCGATTGGTGCAGACTCGCCTCAGCGGGCTCACAGGACCGGAGGCCTTTGCTGTCCTGCTCGCGCTGGACCAGGGGGAATCCTACTTGGAGCCCCGAAAGAACCCGGAGGCCGGGCAGGGCAAAAACCTAAAGTCTTGGGTGGCCGAGGCGGAAACGATCGAACTGCATGTCGCCCAGTTGCTCGATGGCGCCCCCAAGGGTCCGCTGGATGTGGCGCCAGAGCGCCTTTTGAGTCGTCTCTCTCTACTCAGCGACCAGGTCAGTTGGATCCTCCGGTTGATCGATGGTCAGCGAGACCTTGAAGGGGTGCGTTTGATCGGTGGCCGCCGGGCCCTCGAGGGCTCTCTCAGCTTGCTTGAAGATGGCATCTTGATCATCGCTCAGCCCGAGCCAGAGGCTGAAGACATTCCGCCGGTTGCCGACGAAGCTGCCTTGCCACCGCAAATGGACGAGGATGAGGTCCTCGCAACGCCGGCCGAACCTGAAGTGGAGGAGGTGGAGTCCGATCTGGCCTGGTCCTTGGCGATGGCCCAGGTGCCTGAGAGCGCGGGTCAGGGAGACTGGGAGTCGCTACCGGAGTTACAAGACGACGATGCCGATGCCTTAACCGACCCGATCGAGCCCTTGCTCAGCGACTCAAGCGAGGATTCCCTCCTCTTCAGTTTGCCGCCAGCGGTCGACGACGAGTCCGCCGGGTTTGATGGCGAGAGTGGAGCGTGGGCCGTTGATGAACGGGATCTCGTGGAGTCGGGGCTCCCACCGCCGATCGAGGCGGATGATGAAGCAATCGATGAACTCCCACCGGTTTTCGATCGCGTCGATGACGTGCCAGAATTTCTTGAAACCCGGGACATGGCGCCGCTCACTGAGGAACTGCCACCAGCCCCGCCGGTCGAACGTAAGGGCCTCGCTCGCCTACGCACGAGCGATGAGATTTTGGCCGACGAAGAGGCGATGACCTCGGAACGGGAGGTCGCGTCTGAGAAGCGTTGGGATTGGCGGTGGATCGCTGCAGCAGTTGCGCTCTTCGGCCTGTTGGTCACCGCCATTTTTATCCGGAACCGACGGATCAAAGGTGAGAAGGGCGGCCTGTTGGCGCCGATCATCCGCACCTTCTCCAGCCCGGAGCCACTCCCCCCCCTCGAACCCTTGCAGCGTCCGGAACTGGAGGGCGATGCCAAGAAGCGGAAGGCCGGGGTAAAAACTAAGCGGAGATTGCGGCCCAAGAAGCGCAAGAAGCGCCGTGTCGGGACGGGCCCCTTTGCAAAATCGATGACCAAGGCTCGGGAGGCAAGAGATCAAGGTGATCTCGATGCGGCCGAGAAAAACTACCGCCGTGCCCTGAAAATGCGCGCGAGCAAAAAGAACAAAGCCTTAGCCTACTATGAACTGGGTGAAGCCCTTGAAACGGGCGGTGATACGCCGGCGGCGAAGAAAGCTTACAGCCGCGCGATTCAGGCCAATGGTAAACTCATTCCCGCCTATAAGGCCCTCGGTTACCTTGAACTCAAGGCCTTTAAGAACAATGATCAGAAGGCTCGAAAGCGTGCTTTAAAACACCTTGGCGTCGCCAAAAGGTTGTTGGGCAACCGGCCCGACCCAACCCTCGATGACTGGCTTGACCAACTGCAATAAACTACGACGGTGTTAGGGGCCAAAAATCCTGCAGGTCCCAGCGGGCTTGAGCAGGCGCATTCAGCGGGTCTGGTCCCGTACGTTCGAACTGAATCAAGCCAGCCGCTGCGATCATTGCCGCGTTGTCTGTGCAGTACTTCCGGGCCGGAATGTAGACCTCAAAACCGTCGTTCTCGAGGGCGGCGACGCCATCTCGAAGCGGTTGGTTTGCAGCAACACCACCACCGATCAGCACGCGCTTTCTTCCCGTGACTTCCAATGCTTTCCGGAGTTTGGTGAGGAGCACATCGACGATGGCGTCCTGGACCGCATAGGCGAGCTCATTGACCGTGGACTCGTCTAAGGGCTGGGGCCGAGACTGAACTTCTGTAAGCAAGGCAGTCTTCAGGCCGCTGAAGCTCATTTCGAGCCCCCGCTTCAGCATGGGTCGAGGCAGCTTGACGGCCGGCCCCTCGTGCTTCGCCGCTGCGCTCTGAATCGCTGGGCCGCCCGGGTAGCCTAGATTGAGCATGCGTGCGGCCTTATCAAAACACTCACCGGCCGCATCATCTCGAGTCCCCCCGAGTACCCGCACTTCACCCCAGGCCGTCAGGTCATACAGGAGCGTGTGCCCGCCACTGGCAACCAGTGCAATGGCCGGTGGCTCCAGCGTGAATTCTGGGTCGACCAGTGGTGCTGCAAGATGTCCAGCGAGATGGTGTACCCCCACAAAGGGCAAGCCTTGACCAAATGCATAGGCTCGGGCCCAGGTCAGCCCCACGAGAAGGCCACCGATCAGTCCGGGGCCTCGGGTGGCGCACACGAGATCGATCGAACCCTCCCAGCCCTGGAGGACTTCGGCTGCAACAGCGCGGAGGTATCCAGCATGATCTCGGCTCGCGAGTTCGGGGACCACCCCGCCATAATAACGGTGAATATCCACTTGGGAGTGGACCGATTCAGCCAAGACTTCGCCCCGCCTGTAGAGTGCGACAGCGGTTTCGTCACAACTCGTCTCAATACCCAGCACAACCGGTGATTTCATCGATCTAAGCCCTCAAAGCCATCAACGACTTTTCGCTCGCCCCTTTGCAGTCGTAAGCGGCGTACCTCCTTGTGACCATCGGTCTGCCGGACCCACTCGATCCGGTGGCTTCCCTCGAGAAGTTTGGAAAGGCGCACGGGTGGGGACTGGAGGGGTTTGTCATCGACCTGAACCTGCCAGCCTTTTGGCCCATTGACCTCTAAATCAGCGTGGCCGAGCTGGCAGAGCGTCTCAGTTCGTTGTCCGGCCATGACGTCGACTCGTTTCTTCAGAACGACCTCTCGGGATCGAAAACTACAGAGGACACTGACTCGTCCCGCTCGCAGTTGCTTTTCAATTGGGGTCGAGCCGATGAGCTCCGCGTTGATTCGGACCTCGGCCTGTCCGGTGGAGGCCCGAACGATGAGCGTACCTTGGCCACTCTGCACCGTCGCCACCTCACTGCGATCTTCGGAGAACGAGAAGTAGAGTGCGAGCAGTGCGGCGACCGCTAAGAGGGCCAGGCCCGCGGTGGCCGGCGAGAATGAAGAGGGGCTGAGGTTGTAGTGGGAGCCGGTGACATGATGAGAACCCCGGTGATGGGTGGCCGGCCGTCGCGGTGGCGGGATCACATCAACAGCAGCGGGTGTGAGCACGGTCGCCTGCTCTTCGGGGACCGAGATTTCGGTCTGGTCTTGGGCCAGCGGAGCCGAACTGGAACTGGTCCGCCAGTTGGCGGTAGGCTGGTCCGGAATCGCCCCCTCGAGAATCGTGGCACTGTCTTCGAGTAATTCGTCCTCGACCTGTTCCAAGGGGGGCACGGGCGGGCGGATTCCGGTGACCGTCGCCTCTTGCTCAGCATCGATCAAGCGCTGGATTCGTAGTCGTACTGCGTCCTTCCCTGCGGGAAAGAGGCTCTCCATGAGCCGGGCGATATCAGCTTCTTTGGCTGGATATTTGCTCAGGTAGCGATCTTCGAGGACGTCGGCGACGGAGCCATGACTGGGGAAACGGGCAGCCGGCGCCTTTCGGAGTCCGCGCAGGGCGACCTCTTCGAGTACACCGGGGACTGTGGGATCGATGCGGCTTGGTGGTACCGGGTCTTCTGAAAGAATCAGCTTGAGGAGTTCAACCTCGTTGGGGGCGACAAATGGCTTTCTTCCGGTGAGGAGAATGTAATGTAGGACGCTCAAGCTGAACTGATCACTACGGTGGTCTAGCGTCTCGCCCCGGACCTGCTCTGGACTCATGTAGCTGTATTTGCCTTTGAGTTGGCCCGCCCGGGTGTTGCTTGGGCGATGGGTCTGTTTTGCAATCCCGAAATCGATCAGTTTGACCTGCCCGTCGTAGGTAAGCAGGACATTTTCCGGACTGACGTCCCGGTGAATGACTCGAATGGGTTGTCCTTCGGCGTCAACAGCCGTCCAGCCGCGCTCCAAGGCCCTTGACACGGCAGCGATGACTCGGGCGACGACGGGGAAAGAAATGGCCTGAGACCGACGCCTCGCCGCACTAACGATTTGGATTAAATTGCGTCCATCGAGAAATTCCATCGCAAGAGCTTGCCCATCGGCCGACTCAACCCGCTCGATCACGCGGACCACGTTGGGATGGGTCAGGAGGCGACCCATTGCCTCTTCCCGCGTAAACATTTCTCGGTAGTCGGGATTCGCAAGGAGGTGCGGAAGCATCACCTTCAGGGCGACCGGCGTCGCCGTCGCGTCGGCCAGGTGCCTGGCGAGGTAGACCGATGCCATGCCACCATTGGCCAACTTGCCCATGATTCGGTACTCGCCAAATGTCTCGCCGGCGAACATCAGCGGGCCCGTCCGAGTCGGGCCGAAGCCCAACTCGCAAATATGGCAATAAGAAAGATCGGCAGCCAAGCAGCGATGGCTTCTCTGCCCCGGGGAATGATCAAGCCCAAGGCCGCGCCGAAAAATGCGAAGGCCTCATAAAATGCAGCACACATGGCGGAGCGGGCGAGGATGAGATTGAAACCACTACCGGTGGGGACTCGGGCGCCGATCATCGCGGCAGTGAGCATGGTTAAAAGGAGCAAGAGGACGCTCGAGGGGCGCCGCCAGGCCTCGTAGTTGTAGGCCCGGGGGTCACTACCTGCCAATTTCGCTCGGTGGGCCACTTCGCTGAGTTCGTCGCTGCCGAACTCCTCGGGAAAGCCAAGGGCGTGACTCACGCTCATTCCTGTATCTAAAAAGGGCAATGTTCCATTGGAGCGAACCCGCTGGATCAGCTTTCCTTTGCGATAGTGAGAATGGGTGATCTCCGGCGCGATCCAGTCGCGGCCGATTCGTTCTGCAGTGGGTGCGAAAACAAGGCCGAGAACTTCGCCCCGTCGCAGTCGAACGCCTTCGACGTCCCGAATCCGCGTGGGACCTTCCGGTTTGAAGCGGACGAGCCATGGGGGCTCGAGCAAGAGCCCGGTCGGCTGGTGCAGGTTCCAGTAGTGGATACCGCCAATCCGAAACTTTTCGAAGAGGATCTCGTTCTGCTGTTTGTGCATACGGGGGATCGCGTCGGTTCCGGCCCAGCCCCAAAAAATGGCTACTGGGCTGAGGAGGAGGGTGACGAGGAGCGCAGGCGCATGAATCTCCGCGCCGAGGGCAGCCGATGCTTGGAGGTAGCGTCGACTGGCCCAGGTGCCAAGTGTCAGGCCCGCGGCAAGGACCATCGCCACTGGGGTGAGTCGATGGAGGAAGACCGGGAGGCGATAACTGTAGAGATCGAAGATGACGGCCCCGTCGACTTCAACCATATGGCGTCCCATCTCGGCTGCATCCACCACGAGCCAACCGGAGATTAAAATCAGGAGCGTGACCGTGAGGACTCTCGTTAGGTGGCTCGCCAGCGGGATCATCAAGTGCGTCATCCTTGGACACCTCGACGGTCTTCAGCACGGAGCGCTAGAAGAATGGGTATCAGGGCGATCAAGGGGGCCAAGCCCGCCACCAGCGGGGCTGGCCACCCTGCAAGGGTTAAGGACTCGCTAGCCAGGTGCACCCCGATCACCAAGACCGTGGCAGCTAGACCACAGAGGATACGGGCCCTTGGCGGTGCGAGAAGGGCACAGGCAATACTAAAGACGGGCAGTATTAAGGTGAACAAGGGCGCCAAAAGCCGCGTCCATCCGAGGTGTTGGCGCCGTCGGCCCTCCCGGTCCGTACTCGGACTTTTAATCAACTGGGCGAGGGAGAGGCGTTCCCGATCGGCAAAGAAACTCATGTTTCGAATGATATTGCGACTGACGGGCAGCCGAACATGGACCTCTCGCGCCGTGGAGCGGACCGGGCCTTGATTGGTACTTTGCCAGAGTTCGGCTTCGGCCAAGTAGAGACCAAGGGCCTGGGTCCCTAATCCTTCCAGCCGCCCATCTCGACCGGCGAGCACGTTCTCTTCAAACAAGACCGTGAGATGGTCGAAATCCCCTCGCTGGTTTCGAGGTCCAGCGTAGAAGGAAAGCTCATCGGTCATCGGCACCACTTGGCCCGGCTGAATACGTTCGATGACGGACTCCTGAGCCAGGGTAAGGGCGTGCCGAGGAAAAGCCTTGGCTGCTTCTGCTTCGAGGAGCCAGGCGAAGGGGATGATCAAGAGTGCACCGCCAAGACCTGTCAGCCAACCGGCCCGCAGCCAGACTCGGGTCGCTGGCATGCCGAGGGCTCGAATGGCGTCGCCCAAGGAACGCCGCTCCAAGCGGTCGACGGTGAGGAATGCGCCCAGAGGAAGAGAGAAGGGAAGGGCCATGGCCAGAATCCGCGGCAGGGTGTCGAGAAGGACGCTGAGGAAGCCGAGCGGATCGCTCATGCCGGCGAGGACGAGGGGACCGAGACGCAACAACTGACTGCTCAGGACGGTGACGAACAGCAGGGCGAAGCTGAGTAATGCGTTGGCGGCCATTTGCCGAGCTAGGGTCCAGACGAGTAGCAAACCACCTCCCTAAGGCCTGATGTCCCCTAAAACATCCTTACAGGACAAACCCTTTTGTTTGTTCCGTCCATCTCCTCTATAAGATGGACGGATGACTGGGGTGCACGCCACGTGAAGTTTCGCTGCGAGCACTGCGGCGCAAAATACAGCATCTCCGACGATACAGTTCGGGGGCGGATCCTCAAAATCCGTTGCCGGGCCTGTCAGGAGATCATGGTCGTCCGTGACCCGGCCCGGTCGATGGGCTCGATGGACAGCATCTCTGCCCACGATCTCCGGGCCTTTCTCTCTCGTAACTCGTCGGGGGCTGATGAAAGTCCCGTCCCTAAGAAGTGGTACCTGGCTCGGGAGGGGCAGCGTTACGGCCCTATGGGGGAGTCGGAGGTTGCCCAGGCCTTGCGCGAGGGGCGTTTTCGTCCGACGGATCACGCCTGGCACGCGGGCATGGGGGATTGGCGCCCCGTTCGAGATCTGCCCGAACTCGCCGTCTTCGTCGACGAGGCCGGTCAAGGTAGTCAGGCCCAGGTCGAGTCTTCGGGGCCCATCGATCCCGATGCAACCACCTATGATGGGCCACCGGACCAACGGGCAGCAGAGGCTTCATCCCCGGCTCCCCGTCGGCGTGAATCCCGTGGCGAGGCTTCCTCGTCTGCGCCCGTTCAAGAGCCAGGGGTCAGTGGTGTGCAGCCGGTGGTCGAGGCGCAACCGTCCGCAACGGGGCCATCGACACCGTTCGGTGGGCACGCTGAACAGGAGCCCAGCCCTGCCGTCGCATCGGACCATGTCGACCTGAGTGAGTCGACGAGCAACACGATCGGTGAAGAAACCCGGATGTTTTTGCTGGCCAGTGGTCTTGAGCAGGGCAAGCGTCGTCGTCTTATTATTCTTCTGACCCTGGTCCTGATGATCTTTGGCTACGTGGGGAGTGTGACGCTGGGCTGGTTGCCTTCGCCCTTTGGCCAAGGAGGCATGACCGTGGAGAGCGTCAACAAACTTGGCCGGCGCAGCTTCGTTCGCCTATTGGTTCTTGGCGATGCGGCCGGGGCGAGTCTACGGGAGAGGATGGTGGTTGGGGCCGGTATTTCAGAACGCCTGGCCTGGGCCCCACTCTTTGAGGAGCAAAACTACCTCGTCGATCTCAAGGCGATCCCCGGCGACTTGGTTCAGGTGCGCATTGGAACGGCGAATTTCCGAGGCTGTGAAAGTTTAGCTCCGGCGGGAGCGGATGCCGGAGCGACCATGGCGGATGACTTTGACTGCCCCCAGGGTCACCCCACATTCAAGCCTTTCAGTTCCTCGGCGCTCGCCGAGATCGCCATGGCCGACATCATTAAGTTGCCGGTCGTCGACACGATTCGAACGACCTATGGAGACCCGGCCCAGCCGGCGAAAGTGCTCGCATACCGCAAGGGCACATCGATTGCTGCGGAAGACCACCAGGCCCTGATGCAGTTCCTTTCGGGAGAGCATCTGATTCAGGCTGAGATGGATGCGATCGAGGAGGAGGAACGGGCGGCGGAGGCCCAGCAGAAAGCGGCCTCGAAGCGGCGTCGGAAATCCGCAAAGACGAAGAAGCGCAAGGTGGATGAAGACCCAGCTGTTCGACGGGAGCGGGAACTTCGTCAAAAAGCGAAGGTGAGTGACTCCGATCTACGTCGCATGGCAACCTTGCAAGAGGCCCTCGGGACCGTCCGTATTCCACTGGCGAAGGTCCGACTGACACCGCAACCGGGAAGAAAGTCCGAACTCGATGCGGAGGACATCAATCGGGTCTTCAAGCGAGGGATCAAAGCCCTCAACAACTGCGCCTCCCGGGCCATGACACGACAAGAGGCCCTGCACGGTGAGTTGAAGCTTGAATTGACCGTCCAGCCCACGGGGCGGGTCAGTTCGGTCTCGGCATTAACGCCAGTGTACGAAGGCCTGCCGGTGACGAAATGTATCATCAATCGGGCTCAGCGTTGGCGTTTCCCCACTTTCCCCGGTGATCCCGCCGTGTTTATCATCCCGTTGAAGTTACCTAGGAGATAACCTGCATGCAGTTCGGTGTGATCAAAGGGACCGTTGTGGCGACGAGGAAGCTCCCTTCCATGAATGGCTTCACGTTCCGATTGGTGCAGCGGGAAGATCATGACGGTAGGCCTTTGGGGGGGCTCGAGGTGGCCGTTGATACGGTGAGCAGTTCGCTGGGACAAAGAGTGGTCCTTGTTGGCAGCAGAGAGGCTGCTCTTGGTTGTCGACCGACTTTCGTGCCGGTGGATCTGGCCGTCATCGGTATTGTGGACGATGCACACCGGGAGGTGGAGGGATGATCATCGCCAAGGTCCTCGGCAGTGTGACCGCTGATCAGCACCATCCTGGCTACGATGGCTTACCCATCAAAATGGTTCGTCCTGAGCATGGCGACGAAGACTTGATCGCCGTTGATCGCGTCGGTGCGGCGCCGGGCGAACGAGTTCTCGTGATGCGGGAGGGCAACGGGGTCCGGCAGATCCTGGGGGGGCAGCCCCCTGTTCGCTCATTGATCATCGGGATCGTCGACGAGGTGACGACCGCGTGAGCGCTGAGGAGTTGCTGAGGGCCTGCCAATGGCTCGACCAAAAAGGCTTTGTTGCCAATCATGACGGCAACATCAGCATGCGCCTCCCAGGCAATCGATTTCTGGTCACGCCGACCGCTTTCCGCAAAGGGGACATCGGCTCGGCCGATCTGCTGGTGATCGATATCGACGGGAAGGTACTCTCGGGGCGGCATCGCGTGTTTAGTGAATGGCAGTTGCATCGGGCCGTGTTTCAAGCTCGACCCGGGATGGGGGCGGTGATCCATTGTCATGCGCCTTCATCGACGGCTTTCGCTGTGAGTGGTCGTGAACTGGCGATCGATTTTATGCCGGAGGCCATCGTGAGTCTCGGGCCGAAGATCGCCCACGTTCCTTATCATCGACCGGGCGCAGAGGGCATGAGCCAGGCTGTCCACGATGCTGCTCGCGCAGCCAATGCAGCCCTCCTAATGGGTCATGGTCCGCTCGCCTGGGGCCTTGATCTCACCATGGCACTGGCTCGGATGGAACTTCTTGAGCACCTGGCTTCGATCGCGCTGCGGTCGGTTCCTTTGGGCGGACCAACCCGGTTGCCACCCGAGGAGATCGAGGCATTATCGGATAAGCATCGGCGCGCGGGTCTCGCAGCGCCGTCACTTTTGCCCTAGAAATCTTGCCGAGTTCGGCGCCTTGGGACTAGACTCCTACGGAGAGAGGCTATTCGTGTCCCTTCACCCGCTGGCTCATTTGGCCCTGCTACAGGCCAACTTAAAGGTCTTGCCGGCCGGTGGCCGGACCGCTGAGGCTTTGAAGCGCAACCCGGATATGGCCTGTCTCGGTGTTTTACTGCTCAATTGTCCTCGACTCGATCCGAAGCCCATGGGGAAGGCCTGGGCGGATCGTCTCCACGGGCAGGACTTCTTCGAGGTCGTTAATCGTCTCATCCGCCATGAAGATCGGGATCACTTCATTCTAGGTCCGCTGATGCGGCTTGGTATCGGCTTCGGTCTGCTCCATGCCGAGTTGGTCGATGTGGCCCTCGCAGCCGACCCAGAACCCGAAATGCAAGAACTCGCCATTCACCCATTTAGTCTTTGGCAACAGGCGTCGAGCGTCGAAGCCCTTGTGCAACGTTTGAATCGCTGGCTGGAGCCCGAGACGGAACTGGCATTGGATGATGTGCACCGTTGGCTCATGAGTCTGGCCGATGCCGAAGCAGGTCTGCCAGAATCTATTTCGGTTCCAGTCGTTAAAGGAGTTGATCTGGAGAAACTCTCTGGATTGCTCGACACCGCCTTTCAGTCCGGTGAGGTGGATGAAGCTGGTGCGGAGCGCTTCACGACTGCTATTCTCGGTGACCCTCCTCCGGCTCCAGCTTAGAGATCCCATGCTTAACTCATTCTTTCTGGTCTACCTCGTCGCCAACAGCCTGAACCCTGTTCTTGGGGTCATGTCTCAGCAGGAGGAGGCTCGGCAACTGCGCGCGACCGAGCAGTTGAGTTGGGCGATCCTCGAACTGACCAAGGGCTACGTGAAGCCGGCTCGATTTCAGCCGAAGGAAATGGTGACCCATTCGCTCCGCAGTGTGGAGTCTGTGGTCCCAGAGTTGGTTTTTGACGAGTCGAAGTTGCCTGGCCAGGTCTATTTGCAGATGGTTGGTGCGCCTCCCTTGACGTTGAATGTGGAACGCATGGCGTCCATCTGGGAAGCCTTCATGACCTTGAAGCGCTCTCTGGATTACGTCGCGCTCCACCTGCCTGAGGATGTCAAAGCTCAAGACGTCGAGCTCAAGGCCATCAATGGCATGCTTGGTACGCTCGACCCTCACTCTGTCATGTTCTCTCCACAAGAGTACGAAGAGATGAAGGTATCGACCCAAGGGCAGTTTGGTGGCTTGGGGATTGTGATTGGGCAACGAGACGGTTGGCTTACTGTCATCTCGCCCATACCAGATACCCCGGCGTCGAAGGCCGGTATTCGGGCCCGTGATCAGATCATTCAAATCAACGATGAGACGACGGAAAACATGACCCTCGAAGAGGCGGTCGGGCTGTTGCGTGGCAGGCCTGGAACCAAGGTGACGATTCAGATTCGTCGTAAAGGTGCCCAGCGGCCCATCGAGAAAGAACTGACTCGCCGAATTATCAAAGTGCGCTCCGTCAGCCATAAGATTCTCGGGGATGGTGTCGGTTATCTGCGACTGAAGAGTTTTCGAGAAAACACCACCGATGAGGCGGTCACAGCCCTGGCGAAGATGCGCCAAGGCGGCGCGACCAAGGGCCTGATTCTCGACCTCCGGGATAACCCAGGTGGGCTTCTTGAGCAGGCAGTGAGTATTTCGGACCTCTTCTTGAACAAGGGAGTCATCGTCACCACTGAAGGTTTTGGCGACCAGATGAGCCAGCCCCGCTATGCCCACGAGGCGGGCTCGCTTACAGATCTGCCCATCGTTGTCCTCTTGAGCGCTGGGTCGGCCTCCGCCTCAGAGATCGTGGCCGGCGCACTTCGAAATCATGGGCGGGCGCTGCTGCTCGGGCAGCAGAGCTTCGGCAAGGGCTCCGTCCAGACGATCATTCCATTCCATCCCCGTCGGACCAAGGTGGAAGGGACCGCGCTGAAGTTAACCATCGCCCACTACCTGACACCTGGAGGCGTGAGCATCCAAGGGACGGGTATCGTCCCCGATATCCGTCTACAGGCCGCTCAAGTTGAGGAAGATTTCATCGCCCTAAGGCCCCCGGAGACGACCCGTGAGTCCGACTTAAATCGCAGTCTCGACCACGGCTCGACCCAGGCCCAGCGGGTGCGGTCCACCATCGCCTACCTCGCCGAAGAAGCGATGGATCAGGATGAGCAGACACGGCAGGAGAATGCTGGGGAGATCGCCGAGGATTTCGAGATTCGCTTGGCTCGCCGCCTGCTCCTCACCGGCGGTGCAGCGAAGGCCGACACCTTCTACCGTCGAATCACCCAAGAACTCGATCGTGTTCGTCTCGAACAGGATGCGCTGATTACCGCGGCCCTTAAGTCACAAGAGATCGCCTGGGAGCCTCCGTCCCCGTCGGATCGTGGCCAAGGGGTGAAGGCTCGGGCCGAACTTTCCGTGCAAGGCAAGGTGCAGGCCGGTGAGTCGGTCGACCTAAAACTCTGTGTGGTCAATCCATCGGACAGTGATCTCTACCGTGTTCATGGCCGGACGGTCAGTGCCCATGGCTCCCTGAATGAACTTGAGTTCGTTGTAGGCCGAGTCCCGGCCGGTCAGCGCGCGTGTCGGGTACGAACGGTAGAAATGTCTCAGAACCAACGGGCTCGACAGGATTACATCACGCTGCAGATGGATGCGGTGGGGGGCACGGTCGATTCGCCGAAACCAACGAGTCTGCGTATCCTGCCCCAAGGCCGGCCGGCCTTGGAGTATCACGTTAGCGTGGTGGATGATTCTGATGGTTTGGTGAGTTCCGGCGAAACCGTGAACTTACAAGTGGAGGTCACCGCAAGGGAGCGCTCGGCCGGAAGCCTCCTCGTTGCCCTGCGCAATCGCAACGGGAGTGCGGTCAAACTTCTCGGTGCCCGGCGACGCCATGAGGCTCTAAAAGCTGGGGAAAGCTGGACCGCAAAGCTGAGTTTTGAGGCACGGGCTGTCGATCAGGCTCTTGAGTTTGATTTGACGGTCGGTGCCACCAAAGAAGGCGTTTGGCACAGCGACCGAGTCGTGCTGCCTGTGGTCGCTAAGCCTCTTGCTGCGAAAGCCTGCGCCCGGCCGTATACGACGGCAAGGAGCGGATCACTCCTTCGGCAAGGGGGGTCCCTTCAGGCCGAGGTGGTTTCCACCATCGGCAATCCGGCCGTCTTCAAATGCCTGGGTCGATCCGGTGACTGGTGGCGAGTCACCGACCGCCGAGGTCGGATTGGATTTCTTGCTGCAGCCGATGGCAAAGCAGCCCCATCAACCACGACGTTGGCAACGATAGATACGGCCCGTCGCCCGCCCAAGATCGATCTGATCAATCCGGAGCAGCACTACGAAGTGCTAGACGGTGTTTTGGACCTAAAGGCTGTCGTTGGGTCGGACGCAGCGCTCAAGCACGTCGTGGTTTATCGCCGTTCTGAGTCAGGTCAGAAGAAGGTTGCCTTGGTTCGAGGCGCTGACCTTGCGTCGCAACTCGACCTCCAAGTGCCATTGGAGCCAGGGCATAACTTGATCAGTATTCGGGCCCTCCAAGGGGTAGCCTATGGGGCCAGTGAGAGTTTCTGGGTACTTTCCAGAAAAGGCTGGGATCCGAAGTTGCCGACAAAGCATCACCGCTCCCATGCTCAGGCGAAGCCCTAAAAACGCAAAGGGGGGAGTCACCTCCCCCCTTCACCGATAAGTTGTGGCTAGGGATTTAGGCTTCGCCTTCTTCTTCCGTCACGGCGACCGCAGCCTGCCGGGTGAGCCCCAGGGCGATTCTGAGTTTGCGGTCGAGATCTTGCGCCACCTCTTGATTTTGCTGCAGGTAGGCCCGGGCATTCTCCCGGCCCTGACCGATGCGCTCGCCATCTGCGAGGCTGAACCAACTCCCCGACTTTAGGATGAATTTATGTTCGAGGGCGTGGTCAAGCAGATCCCCGGCGGCACTGATGCCGGTGCCATCAAACATGATGTCGAACTCAACCTTTCGGAAGGGCGCTGCCATCTTGTTTTTGACGACCTTGAGCCGGGTCCGGTTGCCGACCAGCTCGTCGCCGGCCTTGATGGAGGTGATGCGGCGAATGTCCAGGCGAATGGAAGAGTAGAACTTAAGGGCATTACCACCGGTTGTGGTTTCAGGGTTCCCGAACATGACCCCGATCTTCATGCGTAGTTGATTGAGGAAGATCAGCGAGCAACTGCTGCGGCTCACACTGGCGGTGAGTTTCCGAAGAGCCTGGCTCATCAGCCTCGCCTGGAGCCCGACGTGGGTGTCCCCCATGTCGCCTTCAATTTAGGCTTTGGGGACGAGGGCCGCCACGGAATCGACGACGATGCAATCGACGGCGCCAGACCGAACAAGCGTATCGACGATGTCCAGAGCCTGCTCGCCGGTATCCGGTTGGGCGACCAGGAGGTTGTCGGTGTTGACTCCGATGGTGCGGGCATAACCGACGTCAAGGGCGTGTTCCGCATCGACGAAGGCCGCAACGCCACCCTGTTTTTGACAGTTGGCCAGGACATGGAGCGCCAGCGTTGTCTTTCCAGAGGATTCGGGACCATAGATCTCAGTGATCCTGCCCTTGGGAAGACCGCCGATTCCGAGGGCGCTGTCGATACCAAGGGTGCCGGTTGGAATGACTTCCACTTCGGCAGCCCGGTAGTTTTCATCGCCAAGGCGCATGATGGCACCCTTACCAAATTGGCGTTCGATACTCGTGATCGCCAGGTCGAGGGCTTGGTGACGGGGATCTGAAGACTTACGGGACATTGGGTTTCTCCATTCCAGGGGTTAAGTACTGGATAAATGTTCAACTGTCTATGCTGAATGCCTGATCAGCATCTTCCTTTGGCAAGACAAGCCTAAAGGGGGGGTCTGACAATTGGGGAGAGATGGGAGCTATCGAGCCTTTAGAGCCAGATTCCACCGGGTGGCCGCGAGGTTTTCGTTTAAGGTCTTCTCGGCCTTTTGGTCTCTGAGGAGCACCGCAGCGATGTACAAGGCTTCCGCTTGTCGCGGGTTGTCGGCCAAGATGTCTTTGAGGAGTGCTTTCATGGGCGCGACCCGGCGCATCTTGCCGTAGCACCTCATCATGCTGACCATGATTCGATGACCGAGGGCCATGTCGCCCCGGCCAATGGCCTGTTCAAGGACCTCTTCATAGATCTTCAAAGCCTCGGGATAACGCTCTGAGAAGTAGTTGGCCCGACCTTCTAGATAGCGAGCGTAGCGGGTTTGGCTGGGGAAATCCTTCTGATAGGCCTGGATGCGACTTTGCGCATCGCTGAGATCCTTCGCCCGGCTGCTGCGTTCGATGGCCATCAGCTGACCTCGAGCTTTGAGGGAGGGGTAGGCCTTGATCAGCTTGGTGAAGGCCGCATCATCCCGAGTCGGCTCTGGGCTGCGGGTGACGATGTCCAGTTGCAGGAGTTGAGGAAGGGCCGACTGGGGCTCGGCAGCAGAGGCTTTGGCGGTGAAGGCCTTAGCCTCGTCAAATCGTCTTTGGTCCATCGCCGTCCTGGCCTCGATGAGAAGACTGATCCCATCGGGGCTGGACCCTTGCTTCCGGGCTGCCTTTGCCGCCTCTTCATCACCGATTCGTTGGGCCAAAGCAGCCTTCATGGCGAGGGCTCTTTGTCGGTGGGCCTTACTGATACATGCAAATTCCGGGGCCAGCGCTGAATCGTCACAGTCCTTTAAGGTCAGGGCTCGATCAAGGTCTCCCATGGCTTTCTTCACCGCGGGGTTCTCCCGCATCGACAGGCTAGCGGCTCGGAGCAGGAGGGCCGGGGCGTTCTCTAGTTTTGGAATGCCTTGCTTGGATTTTTCGAGGCTTTCTTTGAGTTGCACGCGGAGTTGGGGGCGCTCCCTGTCGAGGCGTTCGAGAGCATCGAGGCGAGTGGCGAGGGCCTTCAGTGTTTTAGCTTGGTCTTCGGTGGGCTTCTTGTCCGTTTGCTGATCAACTTTCGCCTTCAGCTTCGCCAAGTCTTCTTTGAGCGCTGGAATGGCTTCTTTACTCGACTTTTCCGCTTGATCTGCGGTGGCCAGCGCGGCCTGTGACCGTTTGACCTCTTGGTGCAGCCTATCCGCACTTGAGGTCATTCTTGTGGCGTAGGAGAACGCTGCGTTTGCCGTTCCACGATGGAGTTGAAAGTGGGCCATCACGAGAAGTAGGTCTCGCCGCGTGCCCCCCTTTTCTAAGGCCTTGTTTAACTCATCGAGAGCGGCTTTGTTCTGGCCTTGATCGGCGAAGATAAGGGCTCGTTCCCGGCGGAACATCGGCACGCTGATTTTGCGGCCATCAGGGGTTGTATAGTTCAGCGCGGCCTTGGCCTCGGCATGCTTGCCAGCCTGTCGGAGGACCATGGCTTGCGCTGCCCGCCCGTGCAGGGACTTGAGGGGGAGCTGGCCTGCCTTCAATAAGGCCTCAGCCTGCTGGAGTTGACCGGGCAAGCCGTATTCGACTTCCAAGCGGGCAAGAGCGTGGGCGGCAAGGCCTCGAGCTTGATCATTCTCGGGTTTGGCCTCGAGGACCTTCTGGGCCAGGGCTGCAGCCTTTTTGAGTTGCAGCGCACCATCAGCAAGAAAGGCCCGCTCTGCCCCTTTAAAGGTCGCTGCGACGTCTCTCTCCCCCTGAGCCCACGCACCATAGAAATGGTGGAGACCAAAGAGGAGGGCTGCGACCAAGATGGTCAGGGCCACGGTCACGAGCGGGGAGCCCTGGTGAGAAGCATCGACCACGGGTTCCTGGAGGGGCACCGCTTGGACTTGGCGGGGGGCCTCCTGCCGTTGCGGTGCGGGGGATGGTTGCGCTCGCTGGGCGGTGCTGGGCTGGGCTCCTTGATTCGGGGCCGCCGCATTGGCCGGGGAGTTTGCATCGGAAGCGCTCGCTTCGGCCTTTGGGCTTGGTTCCCCCTCGACCGGGGCTTGCGGCTCGATGGGGGCAGCCGACGCCGAACTCGGCTGGGCCTCCTCCGGTGCGGCAGCATCGGCATCGAGCGCCACCTCGTCCAGCTCATCGCTGGGGAAGGAGCCCGTATAGGTCTTGGAGGACACCACGTCCTCAAGGCTCATCATCACCGTTTTGTCTTCTTGGGGAGGGGGGGGCTCTTCTCCCGCTGCGAGTCGGGCCAGGGCCTCCGTCGCCCCGCTGTGATTCGGCACGGCCTGGAGCACATAGCCTAGCTGGACCTTGGCCTGGTCGGTTTCGCCGAGTCGTTCCAGACACAGACTATAGAGAAAGCGACTCTCCGAATCGCTCGGACTCTGTTGTAGCGCTTCGGCAAAGGCCTGCATCGCGGGTCGTATTTGGTTCTGCGTCAGCATGACCCAGCCCATCAGGCGCCGGGCAGCAACGTCTTGCGGACGGAACTGAACGGCCTGTTGGGCCACGATGAGTGCATCGACCATACGGCCGGCACCCACATAGCCGGTGACCAGTTCATGGTAGGCAGCACTTTGCGGGTTTGCGTCGAAGGCTGCTTGGAGTTGATCGAGGTTCACAGTGTCTCAGTCGATTGGCGGTCGTGGGTTGTTGTTACAATTCTGGGTGAAACCGGGGAAGCTGAATCCGTTCGGGTCGGGTAGTGGCACGGTACTTAGACCCAAGAGCACCTTGACGTTGTGCTCACTGAGCCGTTCCCCGAGCAACGGTGCCGTGAAGGTGACAACGAACTCGCCCGGAAGATAAGCGGGCCCCTCGCCGAAGTCTTCACAGCGCTTAGCGCTCACGTTCAAGCGGAATTGGATCTGTTGTTCTGAGCGGTCGAGCACCTCGAGGCCAGCCTCAAGGTGGCCAGGGAGTCGGAAGGCCTCCCGGGGGTCATCCCTGGCCACACCCTCTTCCATCGGTTCAGCGCCCATTTTGAGTGCGAAGAGAAAGTTTGGGTCGGGGCTCTCAGAGTCCACCTGGAATTTCTTTCCGACGTCGAGGGCCTGGGCATCGGCCAAGCGCAAACGGAAAGCGTCGGCAAAAAGAAAGTCCTTTTGCAAATCGAGAAAGGCATCCCCTTCGAATCGCAATAGGTCCTGACTGGGGTCAAAGCGACTACGGGTGGCGAGAACTTCGAGGGCGGGTGTTTCCCGTTCTTGGTAGCCCGCGTTGAAGAAGGTTTCGTCCTTCCAGGCGAAAATCGTACCGCCAAAGTCAGGCCGGCGGCCGTTTTCGAACTGCCCCTCAAGAGCTTCGATCTCCCCCACCGCAGCGCCACCGCAGCCGGTGATGAGCAAGAAGCAGCAGGTCAGCCTCATGGGCCCGACCCCATGAGCAAGGCCATGTTTCGTTCTGCGAGCCTTTCACCGACGAGGGTGCCCGAGAAACCACCTTCGGCGGTGCCGACGAGAACCTCGGCCGCGTTGTCACCTTCGACTGCTTCGATGGTGAGGGTGATCCGGCCAGAAATCGCTTGGCCCGTCTGTCGAGCTCCCGCGTCTAACTCTAGTTTGAGTTGGGCGCCTCGACCAAGGGGGCGAATGGCGTCAAAGTTGGTCGCTGCTTCCAAGGGGGGCGGGGCGACCCGGAGGCAACCGAGGTCTTCGATCACGGGACCATTCACCTGGGGACAGGTCGCAGCATTCGGGGCGGTGGCCAATTCGACCGTCTCGCCTTTGCCTCGGCGGTTCGCATCGATCAGCGTGAAACCGACCGCGTCGCTGGTTGCGAAGCGGAGTTGCAGATCGGCCAGTTCGGAGCCGGTGTGCGCGAGGAAATCGTCTTCGGCAGAAAACTGGAGTCCTGAAAGGAAGAGCTTGAGGGCCGGTGTTTCCCGGCTCACGAGATTTGCGTCGACTTGATCTACCCAGGCGACGACCGTGCCCGAGACGTCGAAGGCCTGACGCTTTCCATCGCTGCTCGTGAACTCGCCAGACAGGCTTGGCCCACACGCACTCAGCGCAAAAGTTAGCGCGAAAGTCAGCCGCAAGATAGGCCCTCCTTGCCGCGCCCGGACGCGGCCTCCCAAACCCTCGTAGCAGGGCCTGTCGGCAGGCGCCACTTCACGACGGGGCTAAAGGCGGGTAATCGGGGCTCCGATCATGACTCGGCCCATTGCCACATCTCCGCCTCTTTCCCAGACGGTCTTCCATGTGGTGACCGGAAAGGGAGGTGTGGGTAAGAGCGCCGTCGCTGTCGCACTCGCCCGGACGCTCGCCTCGCAGGGGCATAAAAAAGTCCTCCTCGCGACGACCGGCGGCGACGATGGGGTGAGTTCCTTGCTGAAATGCCAGCCCCTCGGACGGGAGTTGCGTGAGCTTGTCCCTGGGATTTGGGGCGTCTCGATGACCGGTGAGAGCGCCCGAGAAGAATACGCTCGGATTGTCCTCAAGTACGATACCGTGGTGCGTTTAGTCTTCGGTAACCCTTTGGTAAGGCACTTCCTCGATTTTGTCCCTGGGCTCGGGGAACTCAACCAAATGGGGAAGCTCTACTATCACCAAGTCTCCGGCGACTTCGACCACATCGTCCTCGACGGGCCGGCAAGTGGCCATGCGGTGACCCTTTTGACGGCCGCATCGAAGGTCGTTTCGACCGTGCCCCCTGGGCCCCTCTCGCGGGATACTCGCTACATTGCGGAACTGGTGACCGACCCAGGTCGGACGGCGATCCATCTGGTCACCTTACCCAGCTCCATGAGCTGTCGAGAGCTTTTCGAATTGGGCGAGCGCTTGGCGCAAAAAGAGGGGATGGCGATGGGCTATCTCTTTGCGAACCGTATGCCCGCGGCCCAGGAAGCAGAGGTAGAACCTCAGTTTGCCGATGATGACGCTGGCCGCTTCTTGCAGGCTGCTTGGCAACAGCAGACTCAGGCCTGGGATCGAGTTCGTGGTCTGGCGAAGCGCTTGGGCCTGCCCTTGGTTGCATTTGATGAGGTGAGTCAGCCGAGGAATGTGGTCGATCAACTCGTCTCGAACCTTGAGGGGCTTCGATGAGCGCCGAGTTGATCTTCGTTTTGGGGCCAGGGGGTGTTGGTAAGACGACGACCAGCGCCGTCCTCGCTTTGGAGGCGGCAGCCCGCGGCCAGCGTGTGGCCCTCATTACCGTCGATCCGGCTCGCCGTTTAGCCCAGGCTCTGGGTCAAAGCCGTCTGCCCCATCGGCCTGAAGCGGTTCCCGGTGCCGATGGCCTGTTCGCGGCCATGATCGATCGCGGCGAGGCCTGGTCCCAGGTTCTTGAACGATGCAAATCCGAGCCACGGGAGTTGGAGGCGCTCCGTGGGAACCGCTATTTCCGCAGTTTGGTGAGCGAGTTTCCGGGGAGCCTGGAGTATGTGGCCAGCGACGTCATCGTCGGCCTGGTGGAAGAAGCCGACTACGACCTCGTTGTCGTGGATACACCACCGGCGGCCGATGCGTTGGCGTTTCTCGACGCGCCGAGGCGCCTGGGGAAGGTTTTTGATGGCGAGTTTCTTCGTTTACTCCGAGGAGGCGGCGGTTTGATGTCTCGGGCTGCCCGGCACGGTGGCGGCATGGTGCGCCGGGTCCTTTCGAAGTTCATCGGTGAGGCGACCATCGAAGAGCTTGCCGGCTTCCTTCAGTTGATGCAGGAGGTGCTCGCGTTTATGCGTGATCGGAGTAGGCGCATGCGCGCTCTTCAGTACCGGCCCGAAACTCGTTTTGTTCTGGTCGGTGCAGCCGATACGGCTCAGTTGGGTGATCTCGAGACCTTTCGAGATCAGTTGAGTCAGCGGGACCTACCCCTGTCCGGACTGGTGGTAAACCGACTCGTGCCGCCACCACCCAGTGAGGCGGACTGTCGAGCGGCTGCGGCCGGAACGGGCCTCGAAGCCTGGGCCCTCGATCAATACCACCTGGCAGCGACGGAGGCAGCAGCGCAACGGGCGCGCGTTGCCGCAAAGACAGCTTGGGCCGATGGCCTGCCTCGCTTTACCGTGCCGTGCTTGCCATCGGAGCCCAAATCGCTGGAGGAGCTCACCCTTTTGCTGCCCTATTTGGCTCAGCCAGCCGGCGAGGCAGTTGAGGTTGATGGGCCATGAGAAGGCTCTTTCTTGCATGTTGCCTCGGTGCCTGTGCGACGGCGCCAGCCGAGCGGGGAAAAGAACCGGCCCGAGTGGCGAAGAAGAAGGTCACTAAGCTGCATTTCGCACCCACGGTGATCGTGGCCCATGTGCCGAAGCCTGCCCAGCCGGACAAAGCCCCAGATCCGTTGCAGGGCCTGGAAGCCCGGGAACTGGACGAACGTGCTCGCCTGGCTGCAGCCGGCGGGCGCTGGGAGGAGGCTCTGCGGGCCTGGAACCGGGTGCTCGCCGGCTATCCGGATTCGCTGGAGCGCTCGTTTGCTCTCTTCGGTTCGGCCGATGCGCTGCAAAATTTAGGACGCTGCCTAGAGGCGCTGCCCCGCTTGGCCGAATTCATGGACGGCTTAGACCCGAGCGAAGATCCCGAGGATTATGTTGATGCCCTCTTTCGTAAGGGGGTTTGTACGGCAGAAAAGCGAGACTATGGCGCCGTCGAAGAGATCTTTCGGGAGCTCCTTGAGGACTTCGCCATGCCGACGGAGATGACGATCGCAGCCCATATTAGCCTGGGTGTCTCCCTCTTCATGCAAGGACAGTTGGCTGCGGCCGAGACTCAGTTGGCTGCCGGGCTCTCCCTCTATCGGGCCCGCCAGGCTCAGGAGTTCTTAGAGGTTCAATATTATCTGGGTCAGGCCCACTTCTATCTGGGGGAGGCGGACCGGGCCCGCTTTCGACAGGTCGATTTGGGGCGAACGGAGACGGCCGATGAGATGGCCAACCGCCTCGACGATAAGTGCGACCACCTTTTGGCTGCCCAAAAGCATTATGTTCAGGGGATCTATGCTCGGCATCGAGGCTGGGCCACGGCCTCAGCCCATCAAGTGGGCACGATGTACGACGATCTGTACCAGCACATTCAGGGGATTCCGATGCCCTCGGATCTGACCCCGCTGCAGCAGGAACTCTACCGGGAAGAGTTGACGAAAAAGACGGTGATCTTGCTAAAAAAAGCCATGCGGACTTGGAGTGCAGGCCTCGATTTCGCCACCCGCACCGGCACGGACAACCAATGGGTGCGGAAAACCCGCGAGCGACTCAAGACGATCAAAGAGACCTATCTGAGCGACTATCTTCGGCCCAAGCAGGCAGAGCAGGCTTTGCAGGCGCAAATCCTTGCCGAGAAGGAGGGACGGGTGCTTGAGGGGCTCGGTCTACCACGGGTTCAGCCGGGCCCCTCGGGAATCGCTTGGGTGACCCACGAGGGCGGCGATTTTCAAATGGGTCGAAATTACGGTCCCGCCGTTGAGCGGCCGATGCACACCGTCCGTGTGAGGGGCTTCCAAATCAGCCGCACCGAGATCACCGTCACCCAGTACAAAGCCTGTGTTCAAGATGGGCTCTGCAGTGAGCCGGACAGTGGCTATGCTTGAAATTGGAAGCGGAAAACCGAGGAGAAACTCCCCGTTAACTGCCTCGATTGGTACCAGGCGACGGCTTTTGCCAAGTGGGCTGGTGGTCGGTTGCCGACTGAAGCGGAATGGGAGTTCGCCGCCCGGAGTTCGGGGCGTCAGTCCCTCTATCCCTGGGGTGGGGAGGTTCCCCATTGCCAGCGAGCGGTGGTCAACGAACTCGGACCTGGCTGCGGCCAAGGAAAAAGTGCGCCGGTGTGTAGTCGGGATGAAGGGCGCAGCGAATATCGGGTCTGTGACCTGATCGGGAACCTCTCGGAGTGGGTGCAAGACCCATGGCATGGCAATTATCAGGACGCCCCCGTCGAAGGGGTGGTTTGGTCTGGAGGGAGCCCCGTGGAACGGGTCGTCAGAGGAGGCTCCTACAAGGACCCTGGAGCCGTGGTGACGGCCACGACCCGGTTGCCGCTGTTGCGGCGGGACCGGCTTCCTGAGGTGGGGTTTCGGGTGGCCCGTGATCTACCGGTCGTCGAGATGGAGGCGGTGCCGAGCGAGGATGAGACCGAGGCGCCGGCTGAGCCCACACGATCCAACCCCTCCAGTGATGAGGTGACCAATTGACTCGTCTTCTCGCCGTGGATCTCGGCGAGCGAAAGACCGGTATCGCCTGGTGCGGCCCGGGGGGCATGGTCGAGCCCCTTGAGGTGGTCGAGACGGCCGGCCTCGAGGCCGCGCTTCGGCGATGGATCCGTGAACTGGAGATCGACAGCCTCGTTTATGGCCTGCCGCTGCGTGCCGGCAAGCTGGCCGGTGCCGCTAAAAAGGTACGTCGTGAGGCCCGGGCGATGGCGGCTGCGCTTGAACTCCCGGTAGAATTTGTCGATGAGTCGGGCACGACGGATGAGGCAATGCAGCGACCGGGATCTAAAGGGCTTGATGCTCGGGCTGCAGGCCTCATTTTAGAACGATACCTTGTCCAAGGCCCCTGGCTGCCGGAGCGAACGCGGAACCGATGAAAGGTCTACTGAAGGGACTCATCATCCTCCTTGTGGTCGGCATGATGGCCGCAGGGGCTGGCGCTTATTGGCTCCATGGCAAGGTCACGAGCTTGCTGGAACAACCGCTCAGCGTCCTCGATGAGGAGCATCACTTTGTCGTGGATAAAGGCATGAGTACCCGCGGGGTACTCCGCCGTTTGCAGCGCCAGGGCATCAGCGACGAGATTCCATGGGCCTGGGTGGGCTTTGGTCGACTCAACGAGGCCGACTGGCGTTGGCTTGCCCTTCGTCTCCATGAACGCAGCGGCGGCCAACTGCCTGTGGTGAAGGTGGGCGAGTACCGGGTGGAGAGCGGTTGGGGACTCTTGGAGCTTCTGGAGCATCTAGCCAGTGGCAAGGTGATCACCTATCCGGTGACGGTTCCCGAAGGGCTGCGGGTCGACGAGATCTGCAAAAAGCTCGGTGAGAGCCCCCTCTTCGACTACAAGACCTTGCGTACTGCGACCCGTTCCGCCGAGTTCGCCGATGGACTTGGCCTGCCGAAGTTGCCGGCTCAGATTGCCAACCATCCCCAGGCTGAGCGTTTTGAAGGCTGGCTCTTCCCGACTCGCTACGACCTACCGAAGGGCACCACGGAGCGGAAGATGTTGGAGATCATGGTGCGCCAGACCCAGGCGGTCCTCGCGCGGCCCGAGATTCAAGAGGGAATGCGGCGCCATGGTTGGAAAGAGACGACGGTCTTGAAGCTTGCCAGTGTGGTCGAGAAGGAGACCGCAGCGCCTTCGGAGCGCCCTGAAATCTCCGCTGTTTTTCACAATCGTTTGCGCCTCGGAATGAAGCTGCAGACCGATCCCACCATCATCTATGGTCTCGTCGACTACCGCGGCGATATTCGGCGGCGGGACATTCTGAACCCCCACCCATGGAACCTTTATGTTCACCATGGCTTGCCGGTGACCCCCATTGCGGCACCTGGGGCAGAGGCGATCCGAGCTGCGGTGACGCCCAATGTGAGTCGGAACCTTTATTTCGTGAGTCGCAACGACCGAACCCATGAGTTTTGTCCCACGCTGCGTTGTCATAACCGGGCAGTGCGCAAGTGGCAGATCGAGTACTTCCGTAAGAAGCGCAGTGGCCGTTGATCGCTTCCCTGCTCTTTTTCGCGTCCATCCAGGCGCCGGCATCTGTCGATGGGGGGTCACCGACCCTCGTTGATGCGGGCGAACAGCCCAACGCTGTGGCAGCGGTCCGTCTTAAGAGCTTTCAACTCGGTAAGCGTACCTTTGTGGATGCTCTGGTCACCGAAGGACTGGAATACGGTGAGGCGGAGCAGTTCTACCTGGCGACGCGACGATTGAAAAAGGAGCGCCCCGATGGGGTGAACTTCCGCAACCTCTCGGACCAACTCTGGGTCTCGTTCCGGACAACAGGGGCTCGGTTGGACTGGATTGAACTGCGACGCCAGTATGTGACGGAGCGGCCATCGGTCTTTAGATTCGAACGCCAGGATGAGGCTTGGAAGAAGCGAGAGGTCGCCTTCGCCAGTGAGCGGAAGCTCGCGCGCATCCAGGGGCGCATCGAGGAGGGCGGCACACTGAGCCTCGCGGTCGACCAACTGGGTGAGTTCCCAACCCTGGTGAATGAGTTCGATCGGCTCTTTGGTTGGCAGATGGACTTCTATCGCCAACAGCGAGTGGGCGATGAGTTCGCCATGTTGGTGGAGAAGATCTACATCGATGGTGTTTTTCGTGAGTATGGACGGGTTTTATCGGGGCTGTACAAATCGCGGGTCCATGGCCCCTTGCTCGGCTTTAAAATGAAACAAGGGCCAGGCTTTGGCGTGTTCGATGAAAAGGGCCGGACGATGGAGCGGGCATTCTTGCGAAACCCGATGGAACTCACCCGAATTACGTCGAGTTATGGCATGCGCTTCCATCCCGTCTTGGGGAAACGTAAAAAGCACAATGGTGTCGATTACGGGGCGCCCACAGGGACGCCTGTTTGGTCCGTTGCGAAAGGGCGCGTTACCCATGCCGGCTGGGCTGGTGCCAGCGGCAAACTCGTCGTGATCGCCCATAGCAATGGCTACGTCACGATCTATGCCCATCTGAGCCGGATTCACGTGGCCAAGGGCCAGTGGGTGGGCCAGCGCCAGGTGATCGGCCGCGTTGGCACGACCGGCCGATCCACGGGGCCCCACCTGCATTTTGGGATGAAGAAGAACGGCCGCTACGTGGACCCCTTGCGGCAGAAGTTTCCCAAGGGTGCCCCTTTGAAGCCGGCCCTTCGCAAGCCGTTCTTGGCTCGGGTGGCTCGAGAACTACCGTTTCTTCGGGGTGAGGTGGACTTGCCGGACCAGCCGGAATGGCTGACTTCTGGGACCTCACCATGAGGCGTCATCTTCTTTTGGCGATGTTGCTGGGCGCGTGCGTGCCCGCATTCTGGCTAACCCGCAGCAGTCCCGATCTCCCGGTTGATGGGCCTGAGCAGCAAGTTGATGCGGGGCCGGTGGAATTGCCCTCTTCCATCGCGCTCCCACCATCCTTCCGCTGGCAGCATGCCGGGACCCTTGAGCAACTTCGGCCCTACGCCGGGTTGATGCCTTCGGGGACTGAGCTGAGCGATTTTACCTTTGTTTCGGCCCCATGCCGCATCCAGGTTCCCTTGGGCCGGGCGCCCGTGCCCAGTGGTCAATGCCCCGACTTAGAAGGCCCCCACGACGTCGGTGATCGTGCCCAGTTGGTGCCCCTGACCTTTCGCCTGTTTGGTCGGGATCTTGTCGACGGTGTTTGGCCTGTCGAAGGGCTGGGCCCGGAGGGCTGGAAGCCGGGGGAGACGGATCTTCAGGGCCTGGGGGATCTACTGGCGATCCCCCAGGCCCAGCGAGCCCTTGAGGTCGAATCACTTCGAGCTGTGGCCGGCACGGAGGGGGACTGGCTGGGCATCGAATTGACCGTCAAAGAGGCGCCTGTCGCAGACTTTGGACGCTGGCAGTTAACGATGCGCTACGGCAAGGATCCGAATTACGGACGCCAGGTGTTGTCCTGGGGAGATGGTCAGCGATTGCTATGGGCCCTTCGCCTCAATGGTGGCGGTTTTGGTATCGAAATGACGGCCCAGCGGATCCGACTGGTTCTGGTGACGGGGGCGGATTGGGAGCCCCGTCTCAGTGAGTTGCTGGCGCGCTTGCCGTCCGCAGACGGGCCCTTCCCTGTGCCAGGTCATGAGGGCTTAAGTGTACGGCTCGCTGCAAACGGCCTGCGTCTGGAGCGGGAAGAAAGCCCCCTTCCCACCCGGGCTGTGTTGGGGCAACTGCGCAGCGTCTTGCAGCGATGGAGTTCGCCTTGAGTGATCGCGTGATTCGGGCATTATTACCGGACCCAGGCCTCCGTCTCACCGTGGTCGATGCCCGCCGCAGTGTGGCTGAAGCGATCGCCCGGCATCAGTTACGGGCCGGGGCCGCCGTGCCTTTGGGTCGGGCCCTGATGGGGGCGGTTCTGCTCCTGCACCAGCGTCCCAAGAGCGAGCGCCTCACCCTGCAGTTCAGCAGTCAGGGGCCTTTGCGGGGCTTGGTGGCCGACGCATACGCCGGTGGGGCAGTGCGGGGCTATGTCCACGTGCCCACCATCCGTTTTCCCCTCCAGGATATGGACCGCCTCGCCCACGCTGGTTTGGGGCGGCAAGGGGTGGTCGGTACCGTGCGAGAGATGGAGGGCGGGCGGCTTGAGCAGGGGCAAACCGATCTTGCCACCGGTGGGGTCGACCGGGATTTGGAACTCGTGATCGAACGGAGTGAGGGTGAGCGCAGTGCCTTTGGCCTCGAGGTGGCCTTGCGGGCGAAAGATGAAGAGGAAGAGCAACTTAATGTGGTGCGGGCCCAGGGGGCCTGCCTACTGGGCCTGCCCGATCATGACCCCTACGCATTCGATGCCGTTGGGCGTTTGGTTCGAAGTCTCCCGCTCACAGCTTCGGCCGAGACCTTGTTGGCCGAACTCGCCGGCGACTTTGCTGTCGAGGTGCTCGATGAGCAGCCCCTTGAGTTTCGTTGTCGCTGCAGTTTGGAGCGGGCTTCGAGCACCCTGCTGCTTTTGGGGGAGGCCGACCTGCTGTCCCTCGCAGCCGAGCCTGGCTACGCGGAGATCACCTGCCATTATTGCGGTCATAACTATCGCTTCGAAAAGGACGCACTCACGCTTCTTGTGACCACCAGTCTGGAAGCGAAGGCTGGGAAGCCGTCTTAGGACTCACCCTGGAGTTGCTGGCCGTACCAGCGGACGACGAGCCCGTAGCCGAGCAGACCGCCGAGACCCAAAATCCAGCCGATGCTTGAGCCTGTGAATGCGGCAGCGAGGCCGGCGGTGCCGCCCAGGAGGCAGACCGCAGCGCCAGCGAAACCCAGGGCGCTCTGCCCTCCCGAGGTCCCCGGCTGGACCTGTTGGAAAAATTGCTCTGCCCGGGCCCGATCCGCAGGCCATATCAGGGAGGCCACCACCGTGGCTAGGAGTCCGGCGCCGCCCACGCTGAGCATCTGCATGGCGTAGGAGGGCGGGCTGTCGAAACCCCACAGGACCCAGGCAGCACAGAGGCTGCCGATCAGAAACGCAGCCAGCTCTGCCTGGGCCGAAACCCGCCACCAGAACCATCGAAGGAGGGTGGGGGGGCCGAGGCCCGCGCCCAGGACAAGGAGGACCTTCCAGGCCTGGGCGATCGAATCCATTTGCAGGGCGATGACCGCGGCGAGGAGGGCCATGATCACCTGTCCCCACCGGGCGACTCGTAGGCGAGTGGCCGCGGTCGCTCGAGCCGGGGTGAGGTCGTTGGCCAGATAGGAGGCCCCCCAATGGAGATGGGTGTCGGCGGTCGAAATGAGGGCCGCCACCAGTCCTGCGCCGGCGAGCCCCAGCCAGCCGGCGGGAAGCAGGGTGGTCAGCATCTGCGGATACGTCGACTCCCAGCCGTCTTGAGGGGGGCCGGGCAGCAACACGATCGCGGCCCAGCCCACCACCACCCAGAGCCAAGGGCGGAGCAGGTAATGGGCTGCACTGAACCAGGCCAAGGCGAAGAAGCCCTGGCGGGGGTTCTTGCAGGCCAGCGTCCGTTGGATCAGGACCCCGCCACCGTCCGCGTTCTTGTTGGCCCACCAACTCACCAAGAGCGCGGTGAGGGCGAGATCGCCGTGGGCACCGATCAATGCCAGGGGATCACCGAGGGGGGGGCTTTGCTGCCAGCGGTCGAGGAGCGATAGACCGGTGGGGTCGCCCAGGAGGCTGAGGGCAGCGAGGTCTGGAGGAAGGCCCTGGCCTCGGGCCTCCAGCGCACTGCCGAGGGCGGCGGGACCGCCGACAACCTGCAATGCTGCCCAGGTCAAAGCGATGCCACCGATCATCGCCAACGCGAATTGCACGAGATCAGTGACCACCACCCCTTTGAGGCCGGAGGTCGCCGAATAGCTCAGGCCAATGGCCAAGCAGAGGAAAAGGCTGACGACAGCGCTCCCGGACAGGGAGGTGATGCCCGCGCATCGTACCTCGATTTCGGCGATCGTCGCGAAACCCAACCATCGTTCCCATGGGAGGATGACGGCGAGCACTTTGGCCCCGGCCGCGAGGACCCAGCCCATGACGAAGAGGTTAATCGGGAGGGCAAAGTAAAACCCTCGGAGGCGCCGCATCCATAGGGCCGTTGGACTGTCCCCGTAACGAAGGGTGACGACCTCCGCATCTGTTGTGCAGCCGGTGCCCTGCCAACGGGCGGCCAGGAAGAAGGTGACCAAGAGGTGAGAGAAGAGCAGGCCCCACCAAAACCAGTTGCCAGCCAGGCCCTTGGTGGCTGTGACGCCGGCCACCACCAGGGGGGTGTCGACCGCAAAGGTGGTGGCAACCATGGAGGTGCCGGCAAGCCACCATGGCAGGTCACGCCCCCCCAGGAGGAAGCCGTCGGTATCGCTGGTCTGCTTTCGGCCGACGAACAAGCCCAGGGCCAGGGTGCCCAGCGTGATGATCACCAAGAGAGCGAGGTCGAGGGTGCCCACAAAAACCCGATGCCATAAACTGGGCGGCCTGGCCACCACCAGCTCGGGCCGAAAAAACGAAAAGGGCACCGCTTGGTGCCCTCTCCGTGATTCCGCTGACCGGCCTAGTTGTTGGCCAGGATCAGATTGATCAGTTCCGCTTTGCGAATACGACGCGGTACGTCGATGTTGCGCTCGGCGGCGATGGTCCGCAGGACCACCACGGTGTTCTCGGCCAAGTCGGCAGCGGTTTCGACGGCCACTTCCGGCGCTTCGTTCACCGCAGGCTCGTTCGCCGGCGTTTCGGTCACCACTCGGGCGCCGCGGAGATCGGCGACTCGTTGGCTCAGGTCGCCGATGCGCTCTTGCAGATCGCTGACGAGACTCTCAAGGTCTTGCTCAAGGCCTTCGAGGCGGTTCTTGAGGGTCTCGAGATCAACAGCCTTGCCGATGTTGATCTTTTCGATGAGATCCTGGCCCCGGTGACGGCTCGACTCGACGGCACTGTTGACCTTGTCTTTGAGTTCTTCCGCACTCTTGGCGATTTGCTCGCGCACCTCAGTGACACGTTCTTCGCCCTTGGCGATGATGTTCTTCACAACACTCTGACGCTTCTTACTCATGGTGCCTCCTAAGGCATTGATGACGCAGTGCGTTAAATCGGCTTTGACGCGCCGTGTCAAAGAAAAAATGACGCGGTGCGCCAAACACATGCTGCTTGCGCTTTGCGCCCTAAAGGGCGAGGGAGCTTGGCCATGAGAACAATCATTCCCAATAACGACCCTCAAGTCACTCGAGAGCTCATTCGGTCCATGCCCAAGACCGACCTCCACTGTCACCTCGACGGTAGCATGCGTCTCACGAGCATCATCGACCTCGCTCAGGAGCAGGGAGTCGAGTTGCCGAGCCACACCGAAGAGGGGCTTGCCAAGGCGATCCACCGGGGGGAGATCTGCGAGGATCTCGTCGATTACCTGGTGGCCTTCAAGTACACCTGCGCTGTGTTGCAAACGGACTGGGCTTTGGAGCGGGCCGCCTACGAACTGATCGCCGACGCCCATGACGACGGAGTGCGTTACATCGAGGTGCGATTCTGTCCCGAATTACATCTGGAGCAGGGCCTCGATCGAAATGCGGTGGTGGAGAGCGTGCTGAGTGGCTTGCGCCGGGGGCGGCGGGAGTTTGGTGTTTCGGCCGGGCTGATCATTTGTGGATTGCGCAATATTGACGCCCCCACCAGCCTGCGCCTGGCTCGACTCGCCGTCAGCTTCAAAGATCGGGGCGTTGTCGGCTTCGATCTGGCCGGTGCGGAGCTCCACCATCCGGCCAAAGACCACCGGGAAGCCTTCTATTTGATTCGTAACAACAACATGAACTGCACGCTGCATGCGGGGGAAGCCGATGGACCCGAGTCCATCCATGAGGCCCTACATTACTGTGGCAGTCATCGCATCGGTCACGGCGTGCGTCTCGTCGAGGATGGGAGTTTGTTGAATTACGTTAACGACCGCCGGATCCCCATCGAGATCTGCTTAAAGTCGAACTTGCAGACCCGGGCGATCGCCCGGCTTGAGGACCATCCCTTGCGTCATTATTACGATACAGGCCTCCGCCTGGCGATCAGCACGGATAATAGACTGATCACGGATACGACGGTGACCGACGAATACCTGCTCGCCGTCGAGACCTTTAACTTTAGCTTTACCGAGCTCAAGCGCCTGGTGATTCAGGGCTTCAAGAGCGCCTTTCTTCCCTATCGCCACCGGAAAGACCTTCTGGTGGAGGTGGCCGCCAAGCTGGACGATATGGGCGGTGCACCGGTTTCCCAAGTGGGCTGATGATGATGAAATATTTGATTCCGATGAGTTGTGTTTTGCTGGCCTGTTCCAATCCGGCCCCCAAGGATGCCAAAGGCGCCGATACAGCGGTAGCTCAGGCTGCTAAGCCGTCCCCGGCCAAGCCGGCCCGGCGCGCGTTAGCCAACGTGGATGGAGAGACGGTCTACGAGGATCAAATGTCCGAGCAGATGGCGCAACATATCAAGAGTCATGACGCCCAGGCAGCCCTGCGGCGCTGGCAGCTCGTCAAGTCCATGGCCCGAGAGGTCGCCATGGAAAAGGCGCTGGCGAAGGCAGCGAAAGCCCAGGGGATGGGCGCTGAGGAGTACGAAAGGGCCTCCATGGAGCGTCTTGGCTCCCAACCGGTGACGCCCGAAATCCTGAAGGCCGTCTACGAGGGGAACAAGGACTCACTGGGTCATCGTCCCTTCGAAGAAGTTAAAGAAGCGATTCGCTCCCAACTCGAAGAGCAGTTTGGACGGGACGCAAAACGGGAGTTCCGCCGCCAGTTGCTCAATCGCTATAAGTTTGAGGACCGGGTTCCCGTGCCTGTACTTCCCCGTTTCAAGGCAGCCAGTCCGACCGCACCGACCCTTGGGCCTGACAGCGCACCGGTCACCGTGGTGGTCTTCAGTGATTTCGAGTGCCCCCACTGTGCCCGTCAGGCCATGGTCGTGACCCAGATGGCCCAGCGCTTCGGCAGCCTCGTTCGTTGGCAGTTTCGCCACTTTCCCCTCAGCTTTCATGAGAACGCACGTAAAGCGTCGAGAGCTGCGATTTGTGCCCACCGCCAAGATCGCTTCTGGCCTTTCCATGACCGGATTTTTGAGCGTCGCTTTGGCTACGACCCAGCCGGGCTCAAGGCCCACGCTGAGGCCGTTGGAGTTGGCGATGCGGCGGCCTTCGCAACCTGCTTGAAGGATGAGAAAGGGCTCGATCAGATCATCGACGCTGATCTCGCGGCCGGTGAGGCGCTCGGGGTCACCTCGACGCCCAGTGTCTACTTAAATGGTATGCCGGTTCATGGCGTGGCACCCGAGCTGTTCGGCGAACTTGTGGACGCAGAGCTAAGGAGCTTGGGGCATAACCCACCCACCCCGCCTGAACCTCGCTTGGGACCGCCTGGTGGTGAGATGGTACCCGCCGAGGGGCCCGCGGCACCGACCGGACCCTAGCGCCGGCGACGAGGCTTCCGCTTAGGCGCTTTCGTCAGGGCCACCAGGCTGTTTGCCCGTGGTGGCGTGACGCCGAAGAGGCTAGCCTTCACCGCGGCCTGAGCCAGATCCAAAGCCCGGATATGCCAGAGCTCTTTCACGTCGTTCACGACGATCGCTGCGAAGGCGATCTGGGGGTCATCGGCGGGGGCAAAGCCGACGAACCAACTGTGATCTAGGCCATCGACGATCAGCGATCCGGTCTTGCCAGCGGTGCGCAGGTTCCGCATGCCGCGCTTGCGGGGATGGAAGCGCTTGCGGGCCGTGCCCTTGACGGTGGTCGCTTCCATGAGCTTCGCCAGTTGACGGGCGACGGCTGGCTCCAAAGCCTTGGGCTTGACGCCTTTGGGGGCTAGATTTCCCCAGTTCCCGCCCCGGGCGATCATGGCCATCGAGGCAGCAGCGTGGTAGGCGCTAATGCGGTGGTCACCGAAGCCGGCACTGCGGATGGCCATTTGCTTGCGCTCATAGGGGAGGTCGAAGTGGCTGACCCCAAAGCGTTCGAGACCAGGGAAGGTTTTTTCGAAGCCGAAGCGATGGCTCACATCCACCAGCTCGTCCCGATCGACGTGACCAAAGATGCTGCGAGCGAGGGCGACGTTAACGCTTTTCGAAACCATCCGCTCCAGGTTCGCACAGCGACCTTCGCCCCGTCGGGGCTTCAAGAGCCCAGGATGGATACGCCGGCGGCCCCCTCGATACTTGACGCACTTCTTGGGGTTGAAGGTTTTCGCTTCTAGGAGCGCGGCGGCGCTGGGAACTTTGAAGACCGAAGCGCTGGGAAAGCGGGGCATGAATGCCATCTCACTGGATTTTTCCGGCTCTCGCTTGCTGTGGCCTGCAGCCGCCAAGGTGCGGCCGCTGTGGACATCGAGGATGGCGACGGCGCCATAGGGAAGGTCGTAGGAGGCCATCATTTGCTCGAGTTGGGTCTCAAGGACGGGGTCGATACGCTTCATCGGGTGGGGGCGCTTCGTCTTGGGGCTTCGTTTCGCTTGGGTCGCTTTCTTTTGCGTCTTGGCGGTCAGACCGAGACGAGCCTGGAGCCGCTCTCCTTCCGGGCTCCAAAGGCCATAGCCATAGCTGAAGGTGGCAGCGAGGAAGGCGAAGAGGGTAAGCAAGCGCATGATGACTCCCTGGGGCTTTGGGGGTGCTTGGAGGTTCTGGCACCCCCACTCTCGGTGCTGGTGGGTGCGAGCGCAAAAAAAGTGACGAAAAAATCAGATCACTTTTGCGTTCGTCGGCTCTCGTACCCGGGATGGCCGTCGATGTGGCTATTAACAGCCAATCGAGAACTCTATTATTGGACTCGTTCTTGGAATTTGGTCTTGGCTGATCCTTCCATTGTGAATGTGGTCAGTGCCCCGACCGCTCTACTCCACGCGGACGGGGGCATGAGTTTCCGGGCCGGTGGACCGGGTGAGGAGCCGCCTCGGCGAAAACATTGGCTGCGAGAGCTGACCGAAATCAGACCCGTTTCGACGACCCTGTTTCACGTGCTCGATCAAGATGGGCGCGTTTTTATGCAAACGACCCATTCGGCATGGACGCAACGCATCTCTTTTGTTCAATAAAAGGGACTTGTGGCTAAGCCGAGGTCGTCCTCTGCGACGAGCCGAGGATGAGGCCTTCGATCACCCGTTGTTAAGCTTGCGCATCACTGGCTAGTCAGCGTCTAAAAGCCGGGGTAAGGACCGCGCCACACGGAGGTGGATATGATCCGTCCAATCGCAGCCGTTGCGCTGGTTTTTCTCGTTGCTTCCTGCACCAGCAAAAAGGCGGAGAAGCCCAATCAAAAGACCGAGAAAAAAGCAGCGGCCCCGGCCGAGAAAAATGTTGCCACGCAAGAGGTAACGCCGCCTCAACCGGCTCAGCCTCAAGGCGTCCGCTTCAATGTGCGTGATGGGGCCAAGTTACCCCAGGGCTTTGAATTGCAGTTTCGAATCCACGGCAAGACCGTCGCCCCGGCGGGCACGGAGCCGGAAAACCCGGACAAGGGCCACTTTCATCTGTTGGTGGATACCGACACGATTCCCGCAGGGACCGTGATTCCATCGGATAAAAAGCACATTCATTTTGGCAAAGGACAGACCAGCGCCCCCTTGGATTTGCCCCTCGGTAAACACAAGATCACCTTGCTCTTCGCCGATGGAGCCCATCGCAGTTTTGGTCCTGAGTGGGCCAGTTCTGTGAATATTGAAGTGGTGGGCAAAGCCGTCCACCGGCGAGTTTATTTCGTTGGGCTCAAAGATGGCGACACGGTTCAGAGTCCGCTCACAGTCAATTTCGGCCTCGATGGCATGGAACTCAGTCCAGCGGGGCAAAATGCCCAGGACAAAACGAAAGGGCACCATCACCTCATCATCGATGGCAAGCCGATCGCTTTGGGCCAGGTGGTGCCCTCCGATGCCCAGCACAAGCATTATGGCAGCGGTCAAACCACGGCGACGGTGGAACTGGAACCTGGAGAGCATACGCTGACCTTGCAGTTCGCCGATGGCCTGCACCAGAGCTACGGTGACGAGCTGTCCACCACGATTAAAGTCACTGTGAAATAGGGGCGGTCACTGGAGGCCAGCCTCCGACCGCGCTAGAGAGCATCCGTAAGGGAGAGTGTGATGGCGAAGCCAAAGCTGCGCAGCTTCAAAACCGGCGGGAACCTAAAGGCCCCCACCAAGGCGGAGCAAGTGGAGTGGTACCGCTTGATGCATCGAGGGCGTCGTCTTGACGACGAGGCTCGGAAGTACATCCGCAAGGGCATGGGATGGGGCTATCACGCTGCTTTTGCCGGCCACGATGGGATTCAGTTGCATGTGGGGCTGGCCTTCCGCGGTGGGACCGACTTCATGTTTCCCTATTATCGGGACACGCTCACCAACCTTGCTGGTGGTGTGAGCCTCTACGAGTTGATCCTGAACGGGCTCTCTCGGGCCGATGATCCTGTTTCCGGCGGTCGGCACATGTCCAACCACTTCGGTAAACCAGAGATCGGCATTCAGAACGTGAGTTCCTGCACGGGCAACCACTACCTGCACGCCGTTGGCACAGCCCGAGCGATCAAGTACTACCGTGAGTTGGAGGGCGTTGACGTTGCCGACACAGCGATTGCCGTTGCCAGTACCGGCGACTCGGCCACCAGCGAGGGCTATTGCTTTGAGGCTTTGAATGGCGCCAGCAACGAAAAGCTGCCGGTGCTCTTCGTGATCCAAAATAATCACTATGGAATCTCGGTTCCCCTTTCGAACTCCACGGCAAACCACGAGCAAATCTCCAAGAACTTTAGTGGATTGGGGAATCTTCACATCGAAGTCGTCGATGGCGGGGATCCCTATGATTGCTGGCGTGGCGTACAAAACTGCCTTGAGTACATTCGCTCCGGAGCAGGCCCCGCATTGATCGAGGCGGACTGTGTGCGGATCGACGCCCACTCCAATTCGGACCGCCAGACCTTGTATCGGGATGAGGAAGAACTTGCTGCGGTCGCCGAAATGGACCCTTTGCCGGCCTTTCGTGCCCACTTGATCAAATCAAAGATCGCCACGGAAAAATCCCTGACAGAGCTTGAGGCGACCAACGACGCTGATCTCGCAGAAATGCAAAAGAAGGCTGAGGCGGCGGCAACCCCGGACCCGGCCACTGTCCTCGATTACGTCACACCGCCAGGCTATGAGGGGAACGACGATGTCGCGCTCCTAAACACTGAGGAGAAGTGGCGGATTCGCGAGGCCATCAACGAGACCTTAAAGGCGGAATTTCGTCACAACCCGGATACCTTCGTCTGGGGCCAAGATTGCGCCAGCAAGGAAAAGGGCGGTGTCTTCAATGTCACCAAAGGCCTGCTTCAAGAGTTTGGTGCCGGTCGGGTGCGCAACGCCCCCATCGCCGAGGATTTCATCGTGGGTACGGCCAACGGCATGTGCCGCTATAAAGACGATATCGCCGTGGTGATCGAGGCGGCCCAGTTCGCCGATTACGTTTGGCCCGCCATGGAGCAAATCGTCGAGACCAGCCACGACTATTATCGCAGCAATGGTGTCTATTCGCCGGCGATTACCGCCCGTCTCGCCTCCTGCGCCTACATCGGCGGCGGGCTCTATCACAGCCAAACGGTGGAGGGCTTGTTCAGTGCCCTGCCCGGGGTGCGGTTGGTGATGCCTGCGTTCGCAGACGATGCTGCCGGCCTGCTCAGAACCTGCATGCGGAGTCGAGGGCTTAACTTCTTCCTGGAGCCTAAGTTTCTCTACAATCAGATCTTCGCCCAAGGACCCAAGGTCAGCGATGATTATGCCATCCCTTTTGGCAAGGCGAAGATTCGTCGTCCAGGCACGCACATCAGCGTGATCACTTACGGGATTCCAGTGCACTTCGCCCTACGCAGCGCCAAGAAGTTAGAAGCCGAGGGGATCGATGTAGAGGTCCTCGATCTGCGCAGCATCAAGCCCTTCGATGAAGCGGCGGTCTTGGAAACGGTGAAAAAGACCGGTCGCGTGATCGTTGCCAGCGAGGACAGCCCATTTGGCACCTTCGCCGGTGAAGTCTCCGCGTGGATTGCTCAGAATGCCTTCGATTGGCTGGATGCGCCGGTGACCCGCGTGACTTCCAAAGAGGCGCCCGTGGCCTTTAGTCGGATTCTTGAGGACGCCCGGATGGTTAATGAGGCGCAGATCACCCAGGGGATTCGAGACCTGCTCGCCTATTAGTCCGAGTTTGAGTTCGAAGACTTTGCCCTGGCGAGCCCCGGCGAGGCCTCACCAATCGGCCCTTGATCACAATGGGATGCCCCTGTAGAGAGCGCCGCCTAGTCCTTCGGAGCATTAAATGGCCCGCGTTACCGTTGAAGATTGTCTCGAAGTGGTTCCCAACCGTTTTGCACTGGTTCACTTGGCGAGCCGCCGAGCCCGTGACCTGATCAAGGGGGACACCCCGACCGTCGAGCATGCGAAGAACAAGGAAACCGTGTTGGCGCTGCGCGAAGTTGCGGCGAACCACGCTCGGTTTGCGAAGGATGTGGGCACGTCTTTGCGTCGCCCGGTCGAGGATCTGCGGGCCGACTATCTCGCCAAGCAGAGCGAAGTCTGAGCCACCCCAAAAAACGACTTCAGGCCGCGGGTCTTTGGGCCAAAAAAGCCTGGGGGCAGAACTTTCTCCATGATCAGGGGACTCAGGCGAAGATCGCCGAGGCCACCGTGCGCGGCCTAGAGGGGCAGCCGGTTTTGGAGATCGGCGCCGGTCTTGGGGACTTGACCGCAGCCCTGCTGACTCGGAGAGACCGAGTGCTGGCCGTCGAGCGGGACCGGGACTTGGTGCCCCTGCTGCGGGAGCGCTTCGCCGATGCGGCCGGTTTCGAAGTGGTTGAGACCAACGCGCTCACCTACACGATTAGCGAAGAAGAAGGCCCCTGGACCGTCGTCGGAAACCTGCCCTACCACATCAGTTCACGCATCTTATTCCATCTCCTCGCCCAGCGTTCCGTTTGGTCCAGGGCGGTGTTGATGTTTCAAAAGGAGGTCGCCCAGCGGGTCGCTGCGACGGCCCCTGAATCACCCCATTGGAGTGGTCTGAGTGCTCGGGTTGCTCGGCTCTGTACGGTCCAGTGGGTCGGTGAGGTGTCCCCAAGTTGTTTCTACCCGCCTCCCAAAGTGGACTCGGCCGTCGTTGCGCTCAGCCCCCGGCCCGAAGCTGACGGCTTGGCCGACGAGGACTTCTCCGAGATGGTCCGGGTCGTCTTCGCTGAGCGGCGCAAGACACTCCGGAACAACCTCAAGAAGGGGATCCCTCGGCCCATCGAGGAGATCGACGCAGCCCTTGGTGGGCTCGGGATCGACCCTCGCATCCGTGGTGAGCGCTTGAGTGTGGAGCAGCTCAGTGATCTCACCAAGGCCTTGATCCTCAACTGAGGGGCAGCTAACCAAACCAGCCGCCGCAAGCAGGCCGGGGAGTCCCATGCGCTACATCGGCTTTGAAGGTCCTATCGGTGCGGGAAAGACGACCCTGGTGAACGCAATTGCCGAGCGGGTCAAAGCGACGAGGATTCTCGAAAAAGCGGATGATAACCCCTTTCTCGGCAATTTCTATCGGGACAAGGAACGCTACGCCTTTCAAGCGCAGATCTTCTTTTTGTTGAGTCGTTACCGCCAGCAGCAGGAGATTCTTCAAGGCGACCTGTTTAGTGATTACTTCTTGGGTGATTACGTCTTTAGTCGGGACACGATCTTCGCTCGCATGACGCTGGCTGCCGACGAGTTAGATCTCTATTTTACGGTCTACCAGGCCCTGGTCGAACGGGTGCCAAAGCCTGACCTCGTCGTCTATTTGCGGGCCCAACCGGAATTGTTGATGGATCGAGTCCGGACCCGGGCCAAGGATTACGAAACGGCCATGACTCTGGATTACTTGAAGGAGCTGGTAGATACCTATGAAGAGTTCTTTGCGCATTACGATGAGGCGCCTCTACTGATCATCGATACCGATGAGTTGGACTATCGTAAGGATCCAGCGGCCCTCGATCGTGTCTGTAGAAAGGTTCTGGACGCCGTTCCAACGATCTAGCAAAAGGTGCTGCCCCAGCTGAAGGTTTTGGCGGGAATCCTCCCCATGGATCTCGACCAGTGTTGATCGGAGGCAAAGGGGCCAAAGACAATTGGAGGTGAACCCGTGAAAAAGGTCACTATCCTCGATTTGGTCGCTGCCAAAAATGATTCGGCGACCCTGACCATGACCACCGCCTATGACGCGACGATGGCCCGCATCGTGGATGATGCAGGGGTCGATTGTATTCTCGTAGGCGACTCCCTTGGTATGGTTGTCGGGGGGCAAGACAACACCCTCGAAGTGACCGTAGAGCATGTGGCTTACCACTGCCGGGCCGTTCGGAGGGGGGCTCCTCGTCCCTTCCTCATCGCCGACCTGCCGTTCATGAGCTACCAGACCAGTGTGGAGGAGGCCGTTCGTAACGCAGGGCGTCTGGTCCAAGAAGGGCGAGCGGAAGCAGTTAAACTTGAAGGGGGCATCGCCGTCGTTGATCAGGTCGCGGCCATCGTCGCCGCTGGGATCCCGGTCTGCGGCCATCTCGGTTTAACACCTCAGAGCGTGAATGCGTTCGGTGGCTTCAAGGTTCAAGGTCGCTCCAGCACGGCCGCTCGACAGATCCTCGATGACGCCCAGGCCTTGGTGCAAGCGGGGGTTTTCATGATCGTTCTTGAGGGCATGCCCCGGGAGTTGGCAGCGCAGGTCACCGCTGAAATCTCTGTGCCGACCATCGGCATCGGTGCGGGGGTCAACTGTGATGGACAAGTCTTGGTCTGCACGGACTTACTGGGCATGAATCCGGACTTTAGCCCGCGGTTTGTTCGGCAATTCGTCGACGGCTATGGCTTGCTTCGGGGGGCGATGGCTGAGTACGTGGCAGCCGTGAAGGACCGAAGTTTCCCGGCGACTGAGGAGAGTTTCTCGACGCCGGGGCTCTCTGTCCGATCGGAGACGACCTCGGAGCATCGTGTCGAAGAAGGCTAAAAAGTCAGGATCGACAAACCCGACCGTTGAGAATCGCCGGGCGCGACACAACTACGCTATTCAGTCAGATTTTGAGGCTGGGATTTGTCTCGTCGGTAGCGAGGTGAAATCCATCCGCGCTGGGCAGGTGAGCCTTGCGGAGAGTTATTGCTTCTTCATCGGCGATGAGCTGTTTCTCATCGGCGCCCGGATCGAGCCCTGGAAGCCGGGTGGAGGGCACAATAACCACGTGCCCGACCGGCGCCGTAAACTGCTCTTGCACCGGCGAGAGTTGGACCGATTACACAAGGCGACCCAGAGGGATGGTCTCTATGTCGTCCCTTTGAGGCTCTACTTTAAAGGGGGCCGGGTGAAGATCTTGGTGGGACTTGGTCCCTCGAAAAGCCAGCGCGACAAGCGAGCCGACATCAAAGATCGGGACGCAAAGCGGCAGATCGCCCGAGTGCTGAAGCGCGGTGGCTGAACCCACGGTTGAATATCGCCTTCCTTGGCCCCAATTGATCATTGGGCTTCTGGTCTTCATGGCGGCGGCCTTTTTGGCCAGTCAGTTCTACGGTCATCAGGTCGAGGCCCTCGGGCGATGGATGCTGGCCCACTGGGGGCTTGCCGGTATTCTGGTCCTGGTGGTGTTGATCGACACCTTTACCCCGGGCTTTCCCTTCGAAACGGTTTTGTTCTTCCCCCTGGCCGCGGGCGAGCCGTGGTGGCTTCTCGCCATCCTCGGTGGCTTGGCGAGCACCTTTGCGGGTCTTTGCGGCTACGGCTTGGGACGGAGCTTCGGTCGTGGGTTGGGGGTGATCGAGCGGTTTAAGGATAAACCTTGGTTCCAACCCATGCGTGCCCAAGGGCCGACGTGGCTGGCCGTCGCAGCGGTGACACCCGTACCCTATTGTCCGGTCTGTTGGTTGGCTGGAGCGATGAGTTTCCCCTTGCGGTCCTGCCTTCTCGGCATGGCCCTGCGAATTCCACGGACCTTCATTTATTTAGGCTTGATGGCTGGCGTCACCTAGAGGACCGCTTCCTTCTCCTTCCCAAGGGGGCTGCTTCGCGCTAGCGGGCGCTCCCGGAGGTGGTTCGATGTCCCTACTCGAAGTCGGAAGAACCCACGATTGTGGTGCTCTGCGCCTGGAACAGGCCGGTGAAGAAGTCATCCTGATGGGCTGGGTGGATGCCTGGCGGGACTTAGGCGGTCGGCGATTTATCGACCTGCGGGACCGCGGGGGCGTGACCCAGGTTGTCTTTGGGCAAGAGCTCGATGCGGCCTTGGATGCCCAGGCTCGGCGCTTGCGCCACGAATGGGTCATCGCAGTTCGGGGGCGGGTCGATGACCGAGTCGCCAATGGTGGAACCGTCAACGCCCAACTGGAAACAGGGGCCATCGAGGTTCGGGCTACCGAACTGGAAATTCTGACCGAATCCGAGACACCTCCTTTCGAGATTCGAGACGATGTGAACGCAGCCGAAGAATTGCGTTTGAAGTATCGCTACCTCGACCTTCGCCGGCCGAGCATGCAGGACAACCTGGTTCAGCGACACCGCTTCAACCAGGCCGTTCGTGAGTACATGGACACGGAAGGTTTCTTGGAGTTGGAGACCCCGTTCCTGATCCGTTCCACACCAGAAGGTGCCCGGGACTACGTTGTGCCCAGCCGGGTCCATCCTAACACTTTTTATGCTCTGCCTCAGAGCCCCCAACTCTTTAAACAGCTCTTCATGGTCGCCGGATACGATCGCTATTTTCAGATCGCCCGCTGCTTTCGCGACGAAGATTTACGGGCCGACCGCCAACCCGAGTTCACCCAAATCGATATGGAGATGAGCTTTGCGACCGTGGATTCGGTGCTTGGTGTGATCGAGGGCTTGATGGCCCACACCTTCAAGAAGGTCCTTGATGTGACCGTCGCGACCCCGTTTCCGAGAATCGAATACGCTGAAGCGATGGAGCGCTTTGGCTCCGACGCACCGGATCTTCGATTCGGCATGGAGTTGAAACGGGTCGACGATCTGGTGGAGAGTAGCGAATTCGCTGTGTTTACGGGCACCCTTGAGGCCGGCGGCGCAGTGAAAGGTCTCTGCCTGACCGGTGGGGCCGAACGCAGCCGTAAGCAGATTGAGGCTTTGATCGAGATCGTGAAGCCCTATGGTGCGAAGGGGCTCGCTTGGACGAAGGTCACCGAGAACGGGTTCCAAGGGGGAATCGCACGGTTCTTCCAGGGCGATGCGGGCGTGGCGTTGCAAGCCCGACTGGAGGGGCAGCCAGGCGACTTATTGCTCTTTGTTGCCGACAAAGAAAAGGTGGTGAACGCCAGCCTGAACGCGCTGCGCAAGCAGTTGGCCGCCCAACTGGGTTTCACCGATCCCAAGTCCTTCCCCTTTTGCTGGGTGACCCGGTTCCCACTCTTCGAGCGGGATGAAGAGACGGGCGCCTTACTGTCCAGCCACCATCCCTTCACAGCGCCGGAAGAAACGGACCCGGCAGCCTTAGAGGCCGATCCAGTGGGACGGCCCAGTCAGGCCTATGACTTGGTTCTAAATGGCTACGAGTTGGGCAGTGGTTCGATCCGAATCCACAACCGGGAGATGCAAGAGGCGATCTTTCGGATCCTGGGTTTGTCGGCCGAAGAGCAGGACGAGAAGTTCGGCTTCCTTCTCGACGCTTTTCGCTACGGGCCGCCGCCCCATGGCGGTATTGCCCTGGGCGTGGATCGTTTGGTGATGCTCATGGTTGGTGCTCAGTCGATCCCGGAAGTGATCGCCTTCCCAAAGACGCTACGAGCCCAAGACCTGATGCTTCAGGCCCCGGGTCGAATCGATGGGGGTCAACTGGACGAGTTACACCTGGCCTTTAAGGCTGAGGAGTAGCCGGTTTCGCTGCCTCGGATCGGGGCAGCGCCTCGTAGGCTTCTTGGGTCATGCGAATCGTCTGACCCGTGGCTTTGCCAGCCAAAAATACTGCGGCCAAATGGTCGCCGGTCTGGTTGAGATAAATCCATTTCTCAACCGGTGGGCTCACGGATTGGTCGCGCCAGATCTGATCCGGTTTGCACAGGGCGGCTTCAACCTCCTCCGCCCCCATCCCCGCAAGAATTCGACCCTGTTTTAGAGCCTGTCGATGGGCAGGGGGCGCTGTGTTCAATGCGGTGGGGGCTGAGGCGCCAAACTGGTTCTCGAACCAGATGCGCACGGAGGCTTCGCCCACCACGTTTTCGGGCACGGGAACGATCGCTAAGCTTGAACCCTTACGCAGGTGGATCCAGGTGAGGTGCCTTGGGCTCATCAGCGGGCGCTTCAGGCGGTCTACGCCGATGGGGTGAGAGACGCGCTCGACAAACCAGATACTCCCCGGCTGCACTCGCCTGAGCCTTGGGCGGGTTGGGACGTTGTCCCCCTTTCGGTTGAGGACCCAGATGCGGTGGTCGACGGGATGAGGAGCCAGCAGGTCACGGGTCGGGTCGTCCCAAAACCAGCCTCGATAGAGGGCGCATTGAGCGTAGACCTTTTTACCCGTGAAAGCGGTTTCGATCGCAACCCGTTGCGCCGGGGGTCGGGGCGTGAGGGGAGCGCAGCCGATCAACAACAACAGGGCTGAAAACCGTATTCGCATGTTTCTCCTCGACGAGCGGTGTTATCCGATGGTTAGGCGAAGACGATACCGAACCAGGGGGCCAGCTTGGTCTGCAACTACGAGAAATGGTCGGGCCTGGGCAATGACTTCATTCTCTTGGAGGCCTTGCCACGGGACACGGCACCGGCCTCGTGGTGTGATGGGAGCCGGGGGCTTTCGGCCGATGGTCTGTTGCTGGTGGAGCCGCCGACCGATGGTCCGGCCCGTATGACCATCTTCAATCGGGACGGCAGCCGACCGGAAATGTGCGGCAATGGTCTGCGCTGCGCGGTTCGCTATCTGGTTGAGCGGGGTCACGACTTGAGCAACGGTATCGACAGCGATGCAGGGCGACATCAAGTGGGTGCTCTCGATGAGAAGGCGGTCACGGTGACGGTTGGCGAGCCAAGGTGGTGGACCGAAACAGGTGGTGAACTCCAAGCCCTGGACTCACTGAAGTTTTTCGGCGTTGATGTGGGCAATCCCCATGCCGTCTTCTTTGATGTGGGTCCCGAAGCCGCGTTGCTCGATGTTGGGCATCGAATGCAGTCGGATGCCCGTTTCCCCGATGGGACCAACGTCCATTTCGTCGATGGGCATGACCATCGACTGCAGGTCCGGCATTTCGAGCGCGGCGTCGGCATCACCCAGGCCTGTGGAACCGGAGCAGCCGCTGTTGCGTGGGCCGCGGTTGAAACCCAGCGTTCCCAGTGGCCCGTCGACACCCACTTGCCCGGTGGTTTGCTGCGGTTCGAAGCGGCTGCGAACGGGCAGTTATGGATGACCGGTCCGGCCCACCGAATCGCTCAAGGCCCCTTAGGCTTGGGGTAGGTTCACTTGGCAGCGTGCGCCGCCATGCTCGCCGTTTTCGATGGTTAAATGCCCGTCTTGGTTGGACAGGATCTCCATGGCGAGCGCAATGCCGAGGCCCGTTCCCGATGGTCGGCCATCGACGAAGGGTTCGCCGAGTTGTTTGAGCACCGCGTCTGGAAGGCCTGGGCCATCATCGGCGATGGTGAGGATCGCTCGGTCGCCCTTGCGCTCGCCTCGAACTCGAATGCCACCCTCGCCTTCGCCTAGCGCCTGCTGAGCATTCTGGATCAGATTCATAAGGACGCCTTTGAGTCCGTCGGCGTCGGCGAGTACTTGGAGACCATCATCCACTTGGTGCTCGACTCTCGGATCGTTAAGGAAGGCGATCATCTCGGCGACAAAGGGGCCAAGATCGATGGTGCTGGGCTGGGGGTCCGGGAGTCGGGCCAAGCGCAAGTAAGCGTCTGTTACCCTTTCAAGTCGTTCCGCCTCGGAACGGATCTGGGCAAGCCAGCCTTCCGGGTCTGCATCGGTCGGAAGATCATCGCTCAACATCCGAGCAGCCAAGCCAATGGTCGACAGTGGGTTACGGACTTCGTGAACCACGCGGGCGGCGACTCGGCCCATCGCGGCATGGCGTTCATGACGGCGCAGACCTTGCTCTGCTTGGACTCGTCGACTGACATCCTCGATCACCAGAATGGCGCCTTTTACTTTGGCCGTTAGCACCCGGTCGCCCCGGTCCTCGAGGGGGATCAGGTGAACCGTTAGGGTTTGGTTGGTGCCATGGTCGACTTCTTCCATGACCCAGGTTTCCTCGCCGGCGAGGATACGCTGGAGTCGGGCTTCGCCGCCGGGCAGGAGGGGGCCGATGGGCGCTTCGCTCAGGCTCTTACCAACCATGTCTTGAGGGCGCGACCCAAAGAGGCTCCGAGCTGCCCGATTGAGTCGCCGTACCCGACCGGTGCCATCGGCGAGGACGATGGCGAGGGGCATGGATTCGACAAGGTTATCTGCTTCTCTCTGGAGTGCTCGGGCCTGGCTCCGCTCATCACCGAGGGCAGCCTCTCGTTTACGGATGGCCTCGACCATCCGGTTGAAAGCCTGAAGCACCCGGCCGATCTCATCCTGCCCACCATCGAGTTCGGGGACGGGTCTGCCCCGCTCTAGGTCATGCACGGCCCGGCGGAGCAGTTGGAGGCGACGAAAGGGAGCGATCATCGCGAAGGAGAGCAGGATCACTGCGAGCACGCCGGCGACGGCTAAGCCGATGAGTAGCCTCAGTTCGCCGGATCGAACCTGCTCCGCACGCCGGGTAAATTGGGTCAGCCGGGCCCGAGTGAGCACCAGCGTTCGCTGTGTCTGTTCGTCGACCCGCCGTAAGCCGGTGGTGAGGGTTTCTTCGTCAGGATTGTTCGGCAAGTCCTCAAGGGCTTGAATCAAGCCCGCTAGACTGTCGGTAATCGCTGGGATGAAACCTTGATCGGACCACCGGTCGATGAGCTTTTGTCGGTGCTTCTCTAGGTGTTGGGCCCGGGTCTTTAAGGCGCCGCCGTAGCGGGTCAGTTCTTCAGCCTGGGCGCCCGCCGCAGCTCGCGCGCCAAGATAGCTGTTTGTCGCCGCACTAAGAGCCTTTAACTCACCAAGCGCATCGGCCAATGGAAGCAGGCCATCGCCGGTGAGGACCATCTGGGTGGTCGAATTCCAAATCCTCAGACTGGCGACCGATGTGACGACACCGACGACCGCGATAAGGAGGAAATAGGCGAGCAGGAGTCGACGTAATATGGAAAGCTGTCCGAACAGGGTCATTGAAAGGCTACCTGCCCCATGCTAACCGGCCCCGCCCGGAGGGGTCGACCCCTCCTTGAGATGAACGGAAACAGTTTGAAAAGACACGCTTTTGGCTTCGTGCTCGCATTTTCGACGCTCGCCGCGGCTCCCGCATGGGCTGTTGACGTCGATGATCTCCTCTCGGAGGGCAACAAAGAGGCGAAGAAGCCAAAGGTCCCTGTTTTCGTCATTCCGTTCCAGCCCGTTTGGAAGATGGCTAAAGCGGAGTTGGTTGCCGAAACCTACAAGAATGTTGCCTCGGAGTTTCGCCAGGCTGGTTTTGATCTGCAAAGCTACGACTTACGGGTGGATGCTAAGCCCTTCCAAGATCCGTCGGCTCGGCTGGCGAAAGTATGGGCGCGAGACCTGCGACGAGCTGAGCAGTACACCCAAAAACTTCGCTTCCGGATGGCCAAGAAGCACGCATCGAAAGTCATTCGTCAGATCCTTCAGAATGGTGAACATCTGCGGGAGCCCAAGTTGCTGTGTCGAAGCCTCGCCCTGGTGGCAGAAGCTGATTTGCGCCGTGGCAACGCAGGTCGAGCAGAGAAGATTCTAGATAAGTTGTCGGCCCAGTGTGACGGAGCCGCGGCCTCCCAGGGGGATGCCCAGCTTTCCACGGCCTTTGAGGAGGCGATGGCAGATGCGGATGGTCGTCGTCGCCGTCGAGTCGCCGGCGAATTAATCATTCGAGCCGACGAGCCCCATGCTCAGGTCTACGTGAACGGCCGAGCCTTGGGCGAGGCGCCGGTTCGGATCAAGGAGATGCCGCCTGGCGACCATGTGGTCGGTGTGACCAAGGCCGGCCTGAAGTCCTGGGGCAAGGTGGTAAAAGTCGGCAGTGAGGCTGCTGAAGTTCGGGCCAGTCTGAGTGCGAAACTTGGAGGCGCTCGTAAGGGTGAGATGGTGCAGGCCCTGCGGGATAATCAACTCACCACAGGCGGTGTTGGCTCTGCAGCTAAGTTGCTTTCGGCCATGGGCAAGGGTGCCAAGGTCGGCATTTTTGGTGTCGTCGCCAAGGAGGGTGCGGCGATCCGTGTGCGCCTGATCGCTTTCGACAATCGGGGCCGAGTCCACCAGTTCAAGCCCATGAACTTCGATACAGACTTCTTGACCACCGGCACCGAGATGTTTGGCTTTGCGGACACATTGAAGGCTTTAAACGAGCGCTTCGATGGCAAGAGTCTGAAGGCTGATCTGACGATGATCCCAGACCTAAAGCGCGCCAACCTGCCGCTGCGGGATCTGGCTTGGGCGGCCGGTAGCGGTCGAGCGGGCCCTTCCCGTCGTGCTTCTCGTGACCGGGGACCCTTGCAGCGCCGTACGGCGGAGGACCGCAAGCGGGAAGCCGAAGAACGAGCCAGGAAGCGTGACCAAGAGCGCAAACGGATGTTCGAGGACCGTAAAAAGCGTGATCGTGAAGCGCGTGACCGCCGCAGTGCACGGCGCGATGTCCAGGATGAAGATCGCCGTTCGGGGCCGATTCGCCGCGATGACCGTCGCAGTCGACGGGACCGAGATGACCGTCGCGGCCGCTCCGACCGTGACCGGGGTGACGACTGGGACCGAGCTGACAACGATGATCGTCGGCGTCGGGGTGACCGTGACCGCGATCGCGATTGGGATGATGACCAAGACCGAGACGACCGGCGTGGCTCAGCCCGTCGAAGCGACGACCGTGACGATGATCGGGCGGCGGGCGGAGATCGTGGTGATGACCGTCGGTCGAAGCGAGACCGAGATCGGCCGAGAGAGGCTGCTCGGACCTGGTCCGGCGACGATGGCCCACGGCGTCGACTGCGCCGCCGGCGCGGTCGGGTGAACTGGGGCATGGTCGGCGGGATTGGCGCGGCCAGTGTTTTGGCGATTGGCGGGGGCTATTTCGCCTATCAACAGCTGACCGGCGCACCGGCCGAGGTGAACGTCGGCGTGACTTGGAATACGCAATGAACCGCCTAGGACTTCTCATGCTTGCCCTTGCAGTGGGGGCTTGTTCAAACAGTCGACAGATCGATGTTCGCGTCGCCCAGATGTGCAAGAATCGTTCGTTCACGCAGCACATTCAGACGGTCCGAGTGGTCGTTGAGGACCCCACGGGTCGTAATGCGGAGTTGGACGAGCAGCGCTATGCCGACAGTGGCGATTACACGACGGGCCAAATCAGCCTCGAAGGTGTCCCAACCTACATGACCAGCGAGGGGGCGCTCGATAGCCCCTTTGTCGTTCGATGGTACGGATCGGAGAGCCCCCAGCCTCCTTTCGAAGCGAGCTCTATTCTCGGTTATGGTGCTTCCGGGCATCTGTCGTTTAGCGACGATGACAACAGCGATCGGCAAGTCTTTCTGCCGCTCATGCAGGTGGGACGGTTTTCGCCAACGACTGATCTAAAACGATCCTTTGATTTGGTGAATGCTGGCGAGGTCTGCTCTCAGATGGTCGCGGACCGCTATGGGCACACGGCCACGTACATCCCAGCCCTTGGCAAGGTCCTCTTGGTGGGCGGTCGGACCACCTGCGATTCTGGAGAGACCTGCCGGCGCCAGCCGGGCGAGGGGATTGGTGTCACCGATTTGGTGACTGCAGAACTCTTCGATCCCGGTACGGGGCTCTTCGAGGAATTGCCTGTGCCGCCGCCCCCCGCGCGGGCTTTCCATAGTGCGACGTTGCTCGGCGATGACATCGTCCTGATCGCCGGTGGTCGGCGACTTCGCAACACGGAAGGGGCCGAGGAGGTCCTTGGGACCGCCTACCTCTTTAGCGCTACCCTCTATAAGTCCTTCAAGGAGGACGAGGCACCGAGCCCCTGGACCAACGCCATCGCCATGGGCACCAACGCTCGATATGCGCGGGTGCACCACAGCGCCATGGCGATCAATGATCGTAAAGCGCTGCTCGCCGGCGGCATCTTCAAGTTGAATGGCCCCGGCTTACCGAGCCTGGATCCAGATTTGGTGGGTGTTGAAGGCAACACTGCGCCGACAATCGTGGTGTTTGAGTTGGGGGCTGATCGACACAGCGGCGAGTTTACGCCGGCGAGTTCCTTCCTCAACCGTCCTCGGGCCGGTGGCAAGTTGGTCAAGCGCCCTAACCAGTCCGGTGGTAAGGCATTGATCATCGGCGGCTACGATACGACGGGCCCCATCGCGGCGGTTGAAGAGATCAGCAACCTCAACGGCCCGCCGAGTGATATCATCGTATCCGAGTATGCGACGCTGCCGGTCCCGGTCTTTGGGCACACGGCCACCGATGTGAACGGTCGAGTGTTGGTTTACGGTGGCTTTACGAGCTTTCCAGATCTCTCATCGGCCGGTCTCTCCTGCGATGGTCTCTCCAGTCCGAACTTCTGTAACCTAGAGTGGTTGCGGCTCCGCATTCCCGGTAGCGGCGTGGCGAAGGAGAACTTGATCCAGAGCATGACGCATACGGTTCAGGTGGTCGACCTGGGGACTGAGTCAGCCTTCGAGGTCGGTAATGCCCGGGAGACGGATCCGGCCAGTAGCGACTTTCTCCCCAACGACTTGGCCGGCCGAGTTTGGCACCAAGCCGTTGCACTTGAAGACGGTCGAGTGGTCATTGGAGGCGGACTCGGTCGCAAACACCTAAGAGACACCGAATATGAGGTCACCCACGAAGCGGGTGTGGCTTTCGAGGTCTGCGAGGTCGAGCCAACGGTCTTTTGCCAGGTGCCAAAGTCGTTTCGCTTCTCTGGCGATCGCAACAGTTCAGGCCGTTCTGACTTTCGCCTGACTCATCTGCCCGGGGATGTGCTTCTCGCCACCGGTGGACGAGGCGGACTGACGGGAATTCAGCAAGGCCAGGATACGCCTTCGCTCAATCCCAGCCGAGTGGCTCAGTTGGGTGTGGCGCCCCTTCGAGATTAAGGCTGTTTCGAAAAGGCCGAGCCATCGTGCGATCCTCGCCCAGGCGCGAGGACCCATGATAAGGAATGGTCAAAGACTGGCGTCAACCATGGTGACAGGCTAGGTTGCGTTTGCGGTCACACGGAGGGTATCGCCCGCTTTAGGGGCTCCCCGATCTATGAGCTTTCGAGGCTTCGTTACGATTATTGCGCTTTTGCTGTCGGCATCGCCCGCATGGGCGATTGTAGTCGGCGAGTATCCTGAGTTCGAGCGCCAGTACTCCGTCTTCGGTAATCGAGAAGTGACCGGGAATACCTCCATGGTCCACTACGGCACCGTCAACACGGCCCTGGCCAGCGAGGGGCGTTCCCGGGGGGACGTGACCCGAATCCCCCAAGGGGCGACGATTGAGTCTGCCTTTTTGTTCTGGTCCGGGACGGCCAACGAGAATGGTCCCGATCCGAACGTTCATTTCACCCTGCCCAACGGCACGACCATCAGAGATCTCGATATTCGTAACCTTCAGCCGGGTGAGCCGGCAGGAGCGCTCGAGAACAGTGGTTGCATCGAGCGGACGAAACGATGGCAAAGGGCCGCATTTCAGGGGGGGCAGACCCTCACTGCCGATTTGACCTCCTTTTACTGTCGGCGGGATGTCACCCATCTCTTGCAGACGCTCGCACCCAACTACAACGGTGCCTACGGCGTGGACGCTCTGGATGCCCTTCCGGGCTGGCCCGATGGCGTTGACGGCACACCGGGGCTGACCCTGGGGCAGGGGGGCTGTTGGATTGACGTGTTTAATCGGAACCGGATTCCTGCGGCGCAGCAGATCGCTTGCCAGGCCATGTACGCTGGCTGGTCCCTCGTCATCATCTGGAGTCACCCCAACGTACGTATTCGCCGAAACATCTCCCTCTACGATGGTTTCGTGCTTCTCGACGATGACGACAGTGGCAGTGGTCTGATCAATTACGACATCGCTGGCTTCACCGTGGCCGAGGATGCCGAAGGGGAGTTCGCCTTCTTCGGTCTCGAGGGCGACGAGCAGTTGGGATCCACCCAGGAGGACCAGCCGCCGCCCCTCTTCTGTGATGTCTGTCCTGACTTCATCGAGATGACGGTCGGTAACCGAGCGCCGGTTCAGTTGTTTAATGGTGGGAACCCAGTGGGGAACTTGTGGAACGGTTCAACGCCCGGCGGTGCGAGTCCCGGTGTTGACCTCGACACCTATGATATCGGCGCATCAGGCCTCCAGATTATCCGCGAAAACGACCAGTCGGCTCGCCTGAGAGCCGGTACTGGTGATGGTCGAGCCGGCGGCGCAACGGGTGGTGGCGAGTTGGTCTTTCTCGGTTGGTCTGCCTTGAGCCTTGATACCTATGCGCCCGATCTCAACAATCCGCAGACCCGCAAGAGCGTCTTTCCTACCGAGGCAGGTCCTGGCCAAACGCTCCTCTATCGCATTGAGGTGGTCAACGACGGCTCGGCCGATGCGACCAACCTGGTGATTCGAGACATCGTGCCCACGGGGACCACCTACCGGGCTGGGACCACTCGAACGGACTGTGGTGCAGATGCAAGCGACGTGGGGGGGACGACTCGACTTGAAACCGGTCTGACCATCGCCAATCTGCCCTTTCAACCCCCGGGACTCGCCCGCTGCGTGATTAGCTTTGAGGTCACGGTCGACGGCGATGCGCGCCCCGGTGACCGGATTCGTAACACCGCAAACATCGCGAGTGTCGAACAGGCCTCCTTCAACACGAACACGGCGGAGACTCGGATTCTTGGCCCCGAGTTGGGCACGCCCCTAAAGCGTGTCAGAAACCCGGCTGGCGGCGCCTACCAGCCCGGACAGATGATCGAGTACACCATCGAGGTCGTGAACGATGGGCAGACCAACGCCTCGGGGATCACGGTGACGGACCAACTTCCCCCCGGTCTGACCTTCTCTTTCGCAAATCCTGCACCGACGAACTTCGATGGGGCCACCGGCACGCTGACTTGGACCGATGTCGCTGTTGAAGGTCGCAGTGTGACACCATTGCTCATCTATGCGGTGATTGCGGAACTACCCGGTGGCACGGTGGTCACCAACCAAGCGGAGCTCACTGCGGACTTTCTCGGTGCACCGAGCCTCACCGATGATCCGGACACGCCTGCGCCGCTCGATGGCACCACCTTTGTGATCGTCAATGGCGAGGACTTTACCACCTCCACGAAGACCGTGGCGGTGGAGGGTGGTGGAGCGGTTGTGCCCGGGGCCGTCCTGAACTGGGAGATCAGTCTGACCAATACGGGTAACCGGCCGGGCAGCGTGAGCTTGTCTGATCCTGTACCGGCGGTTGCTGCGGACAGTTGTCTGCTTCGTGGTACTGGACCGGGGTTGCAGGCTGATTGTTCGGCAGATGGAGTGCTGACGGTGACGGGTAATGTGCCTCCGGGCCAAACACGCACAGTCAGTTTTTCCACCGTGCTCCAAGATGTGCCCGATGGCACTGAGTTACGAAACATCGCCTACTTGGCTCGGGAGGATCAGGACGACCTCTCTATCGCTGCGAACACCTTGGTCGTGGCCCGGGGTGGTCTACTTGCAGGCCAGTGGGCCGCCGAGGATGTCGACGGGGCACCCTTGGGTAGCGAGGATGAACTGGCCCTGACCCTGACCCTGGAGAACGTCGGTGGCGCCAACGCCCAGCAGGTGGGGGTTTCGTTGCCGCTGGACGACGATGTAGAGTTCATTGCCGCCGGAGATGGTGGGCAACTGCAAGGCAACCGGGTGGTGTGGAGTGGCCTAGGGGATCTCGCCGCTGGTGAGACACGGGTTGTCACGTTGCGGGTGCGCACCCGGCCCGAGCGGGCCATCGGAACGACCATCACGCTGACAGCCCAGCTCTCGGGCGCCAATATCCCGTTGACCAACAGTGAAACGCTGGAGTTGACCATCGATGCGCCGGGACTCCTGGCTGTGGACAAGGCGGTCGAAGACCTGAACGGCGGTGATTATCGCCCCGGCGACGTGGTTCGTTACGCACTCACCATTCGCAATGAAGGCGAGGTGCTTGTACGTAACCTGGTCCTGACCGACCCGATCCCCGATGGCCTCTTGAATGCAAACGCCAACGGTGGCGGTCAGTTGGCCGATGGCGTGATCACGTGGAACGAGGCTGCGAATCCCGCCTTCGGCTCCCTCGGCCCGGGACAAAGCATCGAGGTTGAGTTCATCGCCCGTCTCGCTTCGCCCATGGAAGATGGACGGGAGATCGAGAACCAAGCTCGCTTGATCTCGCAGGACGCCCCAGCGGTCTTGTCCAACGATCCCGCCACCGATCTCCCCGATGATCCGACTCGCTTCATCGTCGAGTCGGAAACGACTTTACTCGTGGAGAAAGTCGATGAAGCGGTGGGCGATGGTGCCTATGCGCCGGGCACGGCGGTGACTTATACCCTGCGCCTCCGTAGCGGTGGCAGCCAACGGGCCCTAGGGCTTGAGGTCAGCGATACGGTGCCCGACAGTCTGACCATTACCTCCGCCTCTCTCAATGGTCAGATCCAGGGGCGGACGGTCACTTGGACCCAGGCTCAGGTGCCGGCTCTCGCCGCCATGAATCCGGGCGACGAGGTCCTATTGAGTGTGACCGCAACCATCGACCCCCGGGCGATCAATGGTGATGTGGTGGCGAACCAGGCGCGGGTCGTTGGGCAGACCTTGCCCGAGGCCGTTCTCAGTAACGACCCAGACACGGCTGCCGCGGATGATCCCACGGAGTTCATCGTTGGCGGTAGTCCTGAACTCGCCTTTACCAAGCAGGTCACCGAGGACGTCGAAGATGGTGTCTTCCGCATTGGCGAAACGGTTCGTTACACGCTGACCGTCCGTAACCTGGGCTCAGTCGACGCCCGTCAGGTGGAGATTACGGACCCATTGAGCGAGCATCTGGTCGACGTGGAAGTCCTGAATGATTGGGCTGTGGTCCGGGATGGTTTGCTTGAGGGCACGTTGCCCCTGATCGAACACGGGCGCAGCGTCGATTTGGCCTTCACAGCGGTGATCGCACCGGCCCCGGACGGCACGGAAGTCTCCAACGTCGCGCTGTTGCGAGCATTGGGTGCAGAGGATGCTCAGGTCAGCGACGACCCCACGCTGCCGGGCGATGCCGACCCCACAGTCTTCACCATCACCGCCGAAGAGGGGGTTCGCCTCGTGAAGACGGCCCTCGGATTGGACGGCCAAGCCCTCGGTCCCGAGGATCGGATCTTGCCCGGTGCCAATCTCACCTACGCATTGGCCCTCAGCAATACGGGGCAGGTGATCGCGCGCAATGTCACGGTGGTCGATAATGTCCCTGTTGAATTGAATGAGCCGACGCCGGAAGCCGGTAGCGGCGGCCTGGTGGATGGTCAGCAACTGACATGGAATATCTCCGAGCTCGCCGCGGGCGAAACCGTTAACCTGCGTTTCTCAGCGACCGTCGCCGGCCTTCTAGCGGAAGGCACCGAGATCTCCAATCAGGGCAGCGCCCGCCTGGCTAACGAGGTCACGCTTTCCGATGACGGTGATCCAGACAACGGGGAGTCGAACCCCACCATCGTCATCGTCGGCAGGGCACCCCAGCCCGACCCCGTCGTCACCAAGACCGTGGAGCCGAGGGCAGCCCAGCGTGGCGACCGGGTGACGTGGACGGTCCTGGTCGAGAATCAAGGGGATGGCCCGCTGCAAGACGCCTTGTTAGAGGACTCCATAAGTACTGCGTTGGCTGTGGATTCCGTGGAGGGCGGGGTCTTTGGCGGTGGGGTCGCATCGGCGGCGATCTCCCTGGCACCGGGCGAGCGCCATGAGATGGTGATCGTTACGCGCATTCTGGACTCGGCCCCCCAGGAGATCACGAATCAGGCTGGATTGACCCTGGGGCCAGAACTCCGGCTCAGCGATGACCCTGATCAGCCAGGGCAGCAGGACGAGACCCTACTGACCGTCGAGGCGGCCCCCTTCGATCTTTGGCTCGAGAAGACGGTCGAGGATGTGAACGGTGGTAATGTAGAGGCTGGCGATACGCTCCGTTACCAGCTGTTCGTGAACAACCGTGGCACCGAGCCTGTCTCCGAACTGACCCTCTCCGATCTCCTCGATGGGAAACTTCAGTTGGTTGCGGGGAGTTTGGTCTTCGACGGCGGGGTGCTTCCTGCGGACGGGGAGGCTCAACTCTTCACGGCCAACGGCGTCCTCCTACCAGGGACGCTGGCCGCCGGCGAGATCTGGACGCTCACCTTTGAAGCCACGGTGGATGGGGGTGCAGCGGCCGGTGACCAGATCGCCAATCAGGCCGGGCTGCAACACGATGATCTGGGCCAAGTCCTCTTGTCCGATGATCCGCGCTTGCCTGGTGGTCCCCAGGCGACGGTGGTTGAAGTGGGTCGCTCCGGCACGATTCAGGTCGTGAAAACAGTGTCACCGACCGAGGCCGTTCTGGGCGACGAGGTTACGTGGACCTTGGAGTTGTTGAGTACTTTGAATGGTGGGGCAGTCCTACGCCTTGAGGATGTTTTGCCCGCCGGTGTCGAATACGTCACAGAATCGCTCTCCCTCGATGGGCAGGCCCTGACCGACGCCGTTGATTTTGATCCGGCCAGCGTGACGGGTGGAACCATCCTCGTTCAGTCCGACATCGACGCGGACATCCGTCGAGCGGTGCTGACCTTCCGAACACGGGTGACCTCGCTCGGGGGTACCGTTGAGAATCAGGCAACCTTCGCCGTGGACGGCGTCGAGGGACGCTCCGATGGCGACCCCACCCAGCCGGGACAAAACCCAACGGTGCTCACGGTGGGTCAGGCGCCGTTTGATCTGTCCAGTTCGGAGAAGCGGGCGGTTGATGTGAACGGTGGTCGTTTGGAGCCAGGGGACCGCATTCGTTATGAATTGCAGTTAACCAATACGGGGGGCCAAGAGGCTCTCCTGGCGCCGGGGCAACTGATCGACCCCCTCCCCGAGGGCACGACCTACGTCGAGTCGAGTGCTGAGCCTGAGGGCCTATTGAGTCATCTCGATGGGGAGCTCACGAGTCGGGACCTTCTGACCATACCGGCTGGCCAGACCGTCAGCATTCGGTTTGAAGTGCAACTGGATGATGACCTTCCCGCAGGGACGGCGATCAGCAATACGGCCCTTGTGTTAGCCGGCGGCGCGCCCATTGAGGTGGGCCCGGCCGAGTTGGTGGTGGGTGAGATTCCTCCGGGCGCGTCGGTGCAAGGGCAAGTCGCCTCCCGTCTCGCAGCCTTAGAGGGTTGGACCGTCCGCGTTCGAAGCCTGACAGAGTCCGGTGGCTTGGTGGAGACCGAGACGGATGAGGAGGGTCGCTATCGAGTCGACGGTGTGCCGGGGGCGACGGCCATGTTGGAGGTGCTCAACCCCCAGGGAACGACATTCCTAGAGCGACAGCTCGATGGGCTCACCGACGGGGAGCTCCGGGCAGAAGACTGTCTCATCGATCCCAGTGGAGTGCTTTACGATTCGGTGACAGGTCGTCCGGTCGCCGGGGCGACGGTCTCCCTTCTCTACGATATCAGCGGCGCTCCCGTCTTCGAAGAGGACCTCCTCGCTGGTCAGCAACATCAGGTGACCGGCGCGGACGGATTTTATCGCTTTGATCTGCGGGACCCCAAGCTCGAATACCGATTGGCGGTTCAGCCGCCGAATGGATTCCTTAGCTTCCCCAGTCGTGAGCGCTTGCCGGAGGGTGGGAGTCCTTCGCGGCCCTTTGGTACCTTTAGTCACATGTAATCCCCGGAGGCAGACCGCTTCCCGCCCCATCCGACGATTCCAGGGCGGATGGTGATTTCCAGTCCCGTTCCCTACGACGACCAGGAGGTGGCGAGTGCAGACCGGCCGGCCGGCTGCGAGGGGCCCGGCAACTGTCGCTGGGATGATGGCGATGTCCCATTAGACCCGGTGCCCTATTTCCTGCGCTTCCTCATCGAGGGGGCTGACGATGCCGTGTTCAACAACCATGTCCCCCTCGACCCGATCAGCAAGCGCATCAAAGTGACCCGTCGCCCCGACCGACGTCGGGCGAGCACCGGCGACATCGTCACCTTCATGGTGGAGGTCAGCAACGGATCGTCGACAGCCATCGACCCCAATCTAGATGGCGGCCCTCGACTCCTGGATATTTTACCGCCAAGCCTCGCCCCCGTCGGCGGCGAAGCCTTGGTGATCCATGGCGTGGACGGCAGCGACCGGCGCCTGAGTGCCCCGGTTGCGACGCTGACCGGTGGCATCCGAGAGTTGACGGACTGGGTGCTTTTGCCCGGTGAACGGTTGACGTGGACCTATCGGGCGACGGTTCTGCCCGGCGCCCCGCTCGGGCCCAGCGATTCGAGCAACCGCCTACTGACCCGAAGCAGTGCGGTGCCGCTGGCCGATCTCGCCCATGCCCAGATCGAACTTGTGCCCGATGCCTTCCTTGAGGAGAGCACCTTGATCGGTCGGGCCTATTGCGATGCCGATGGTAACGGCCGTTTCGACGCCCGAGAACTGGGTGTGCCGGGTATCAGGCTCTACGCCGATCACGGTGTTTGGGTGGAAACCGACGGTTACGGTCGTTACCACTTCAGCCGCTTGGGGCCCGGCATACACCGGGTGAAGATCGACGAACGGAGCCTTCCTGCTGGGGCGAGCATCGCCGATCCAGGGCGAACCTTTGAACTGACCCCTGGCCTGCCCATCGCCGTCGACTTCCCCCTGGCCTGCGATCTCAAGTTACATGGCCCAGAGGAACTGGCCCGTAATCCGATGGCCGATGTGCGGCGTGCACCTCCGCCGCCGATGACGATCCCGCCCCTTGCGGTCGTCGCTGACCCGACCGAAGGGGTTCTCATGGTTCAGGAGCGGGTTCTTGAGGTCCCCCAAGTCAGGGCCGGTGTTTTCGGGCCGGCCGAAGATGTCGATATGATGCGCACGACGGGGCCCAATCTCGGCTTCCACGAGACGACACTGCACCTTTATGCCCGGGCCAGCGGGCCCCTGCCGATGGCTCGTTGGACGTGGCGGCTTCAAACGGAGACCGGTCGGACGGTGCTCGAGAAGAGCGGTGACGGCGCACCCCCAGCGAAGTTGGTCGTCGACCTCCCGGACGGCTTAAAGAGAAACCAGATGTACCAGGCTTGGTTGGAGGTGGAGGCCGTTGGCGGTGATCGGGCCAGTTCCCGACTCTTGCCCGTTGGGCTTGGTATCGGCATGGAGCCACCCCGCAAGCGGCGCCCCAGTGTGCTTGATGAGTCCAATGGTCGCCTCTTTGTAGATGATGGCGCAACGCCAACGCCCCGCTTTCGAGGTTGGTTCCAGGACCGTGTTTCTCGACTTCAAGGGGATCCGGAACTGGTGGTCGAGATTCAAGTCCATGGTCAGGCGGCCAAGGGCAGGGTGAAGGCCACGGTCTACACAGCCCGCCGGGCTCAGACCATCAAGGGCATGTTACTCGCTGCGGGAATCGCCACGAAACGCTTCCGGGTTCGGAGCATGGGGGCAAAGCGCAAGGTGGTCCCCAACCGGACCAAAGCCATGATGCGGAAGAATCGACGGGTAGAGATCCGATTCAAGCGGGTGCGTTCCGCTGCCGAGCCCGTCGACTTGGGTGTCGAGGTCGTGCCTCAGTTACTGATCAATGGTCGGGAGATGGCCCGCAATGCTGAAGGTCGCTTCGAGGGGTCCTTGGAACTTGGGGTTGGCGACCAGGCGGTGATGGATTTGATCACGGAACGGGGTGGTCGCATTCGGGTTGCTCGCCGTCGCCATCTCGATGGTCTTGAGGTCCTGCCTCAGCGAGCCCGCGGTCTCGACGGCTTGGCCGTGAGTGGTCGCCTGCGGGGCTTGGACCGTAGCCTGAAAGTCGGCGCCAAGGAGTTAGACCTCGATCTGCTTTCCGTGCGAATTCGTCCCCTCGTCCGGGCTGTGAAGCTCAACGCTGATGGTACAGGACTTGAGCCCATCAAGAACGCCGACGGCAGTATTGCCTGCCCAGGGATTTGTGTGGGCGTGACCACCGGTTATGCGCCGGAGTCATGGGAGCTTCGGATTCGGCAGGCGAGCGACGTCGGCTTTGATAAAGGCCTGGACGAAGCCGTCGTGATCCACGCGCTCAAGGGCGTGGGCCCGGTACCTAAGGTCTTGCCCTGGAATGGGGTGGGCGGAGGCAGTGTCTTCATCTTGCGTGAAGGCATCTATGGTCTGCAGCTGATCCTCCGCGGTAAAGGGGGTCATACGGCGATCTCTGCACCCAGCTTCTTCCGAGTGTATCGACCAGAAGGCGACTTCCGGGTCGTGTTGCCTGATCCTTTTGGCAAGCCTTCTCGCAAGGGCAAGTTGGGTAAGTTGAAACTCAGCCCAGATGCTCGGCGGGACCTAGAGCGCTTCATCGCACTCTCCAAAGTACTCCAAGGTAACGTGACCGTGTTTGGGCACACGGACCTCACCGTTCGGGCAACGAAGGCCGAAGGGGTGACGAAGTCCATGGCCGAGTCGATTCGGCAGGAGTTGGTAAGGGGCGGCATTGAGCCGGGTCGCATCATGGTGAAAGCCCAGGGCAACAGCGATCGACTCATTTTGAAAGCGCGCAAGGCCTCCGAGCACGCCAAAAACCGTCGCGTTGAGTTACGACTTTCGCCCGAGCAAATCGAAGCACTGCCCGATTTGCCCTTGGGCATGGCCGTTGCTCGGGCCCCCGGGGGTGACCTCGTCGCGGATGAGGAGGGTAGCGTTGAGGGCCGCCTGCTCCCGGGCAAGAGTGGTAAGATCGTCCTCCGCCTCGAAGATGGAAGTGGTCGCTCCGCGGTTTATCCCCTTCGTTCAGAGACGCTCGCATCGCCCGCTGTGGAGCCGATGTACCCCGTTCTTCCTGTCTTAGAGGGCTCGGCCCAGGACATGCTCGCAACGGACGCGGCCAGTCTGCTCGTCGCACTCCCACCGGCCGGGACGATCCATCGACACACCAGTATCGGTGTCTTTGGGCGGACCCTTCCCAACGTGAAGGTGACCGTGAATGGCAAAGCAGCGACGGTCCATCCGCTCACAGGCGCGTTCGGCATCAACCTGAACATGAAACCGGGTGATCAGGAGATCGAGGTCGTGGCCGAGGACGCGGGGGGCAGTCGGGCCCGCTTGAGTCGGAAGGTACGCATCGAGCCCCATGGCTGGTTCCTCATGGGGCTGGCGGATCTCGCTTACGGGACCCCCTCTGTACCCCTGGCCGGTGCTCGGGGCGATCGTACCCTCGATATGGGCCGGTGGGGACGGCTGACCGCCCGGACCATGGCTTGGTACAAGCGCAGTTGGACCTTCCCCAAGACCAGTCACTTCCGTCGCTTGGATCTCTCCACTTACGTCGACAGCGACCGCTGGGGCTTCTTGGAATATGAGCGCCTCTGGGATGATGGTCGTCAGGCCCGGGAGTATGGCGACGACGCCAAAGAGGTCCAGGAGGTGAAAGCAGCCGGCCCCCTCTATCTGAGTGTTGTGGCCGACGACAGCTATCTCAAAATCGCTAATTTCAAGACCAAGCAGCCCGGTCGCAAGCTTCTGAACTACCAGCGCAGTTTCTACGGTTTCGATGGGCTCTACGCCCGCAGCACGGGGCCGAAGAAGGAGGCGCGGCGTGTGGAGGCTGGAATGTATGCGTCTACAACTGCTCAGGGCCTCCGGGCCGCGAGCAATCTCTTTGTCGGGACCGGCGGTTCATTTTATCGCTTGCGGCACGGTGACCTCCTCGCCGGTAGCGAACGAGTCCGCATGATTGTCCGTGAGCAAATGACCGGACTCTCCTTGGCCGAGCGGCTGTTGATTCGGGGCAAGGATTACCGAGTCGATGCGGTCGAAGGCCTGA
>PBND01000091.1 GCA_002722845.1 Myxococcales bacterium
CCTCAAGAGTTTCGAGGCAGTCCGTCGTAAAGCCGGGGCTTAAAACCGCGAGACGCTTCCCCTGATTTCCCAGCCGGTGAAATGCGTCGGCTGTACTGGGCTCCAACCAGGCCTGTCGGCCCAAACGACTCTGATAAGAAAGCGACCATTGCGCCCGGTCCAAACCACAAACCTCAGCGATGAGTTCGGCACTCCGTTCGGCCTCACCCCGATAGCAAGAGGACTCCTGCCGCTCAGCGTGCTGGCAGCGGGGTGCGGCCAGACAGTTTTGACTGCAATGACGACTCTTCGCCAGATGGGACAGCGGCATACTGTGAAAAGAGAAAAGAACATGATCGGGCTGAAAGGAGCGAAGTTCATCCTCGATCAACGATCGCCAGGCATCTAGGAACTCAGGTCGGTTGTAGAAGGGCGCCGCCACCCGCAAACTCGGAAAATCCCATTGCCGAATAAGCTCCTGCATCGCCTCAGCGGTGGTCGATGCGGTCGTCGCTGAACTATTTTGGGGAAAGAGGGGTACAGCAAGCAATCTGTCCACCTGGTGTTCTTGGAATGCACGCACGCCCTCTTTGATACCAGGTTGCCCAAAGGCCATGCCCACTTGGACCACGAAAGAATCGCCAAGGCGCTTCTGCAAGCCCTCGCCCACCTCCAAGGTGTATGCCACCAATGGAGACCCCTTGTCGGTCCAGATTTTGGCGTAGGCTTTCGCCGAACGAAAGGACCGAAAGGGCACGATGATGAGATTCACCAGAATCCAGCGCAGTGGTGCCGGTAGGTCGATCAGTCGAGGATCACCAAGAAAACGGCGCAGGTAGCGAGCAACCGACCACGCTGTTGGCCGATCAGGGCTACCCACCTGCAAAAGCAAAATGCCGGTCTTAGACTGTTTCATCGGGTGGAGTCCCTATAGAAATTATCACGGGAATGGAACACGCCTCGTTCCCCATGACAATTCGCTGACAGTCGGCCTGGGCTGGGTGGGCTTCACTTGATCCTGAGCTAAAGTTCAGGAAGAGCCAACGTGGAGATTGACCGTGGACAGTAAAACGTTCCGAACCGAGTACATGGTCTTTGGCTTTGCGCTTGTGACACTGGCCGCGCTCACAATGTGGTGGTCAACCGCCTTGGTCCAGTGGGTTGACGGTGGCTATGCACGACAACTGCTTGAGTTGGAACACGAAGCCTTGAACCGAGTCGTGCGACAGGATCCGGGAGACTACGTGCTTCGCCCCCTTCCCCACCGAATGGGCTGCAGCCTTGCACCTGAAGCACAAGGGCAACTTTGTCCGCCCGAATCGGTCTTCAACGAACTGGAATCGTGGCGAGAGCGGCGCACCTTCATGGTTCAAGGCGAACTGGGCCTCTTGATGATTCTTTTATGCATCGCCTTCTGGATGCTGTTTCGCCTCGTTCGCTCCGAACGCCGTTTTGCCGAAGAGATGTCCTTCTTTCTGGGCCGTGTGACCCACGATATGAAGACGCCGCTGGCCGGGCTCAAGGCACTTCTTCAAAGCCTATACAAGGGGCGAGTCCCCGAAGAAGAAAGGCAACGAATGTTGCTCTTAGGACTTGAGCAGGTGGCAAGAGAAGAGCGCCTTGTGTCCAATTTGCTCACAGCCCAACGCATGCGAGCGGGTGGTCAACGAAGGAACGACCAACCGGTCGCCCTGGTTCCCTTGCTGGAGCGTCTGGTGTCGGAACGTAACCTCTTGGCCCACGGGGAGCGCGAGTACCGCTTAGAGTGCGCCGACAACCTACGGGCTCGGGGCGACCGAGACGAAATACAGAGTATTCTTCATAACCTTCTCGACAATGCCCAGAAATGCGGTGCAACCCGAGTGCACATCAAGACCTCCCTATGTGGCGATCTCGTCCGGATCGACTGCCTTGATGATGGCGAAGGCTTTCCCCCGACGGAAGCGGATAATCTGTTCGATGCCTTTGTGCGCTCATCCACCGACTCCGGCGCATCCGGTGGTGGCGTTGGATTGGGTCTGTACTTGTGTCGCCGCCTCGCTCGGGAGATGGGGGGCGACGTGAAAGCGAGCAGTGAGGGGCTTGGGCAAGGCGCCTGCTTTTCCCTGCTCCTTCCCTTTGCCCAAGAGGAGCAGACCCCATGACCACTCGTCGAATTCTCGTGGTCGAAGACGACCAACTCACGGGCAGCATGATCCAGTTGAATCTCGAACATGAGGGTTATGAGGTCACCCTGATGACCCACGGTGAAGCGGCTCTCGAACGACTTGAGAGCGACCAGTTCGATCTCCTTTTACTGGACCAAAATCTACCGGGACTCGGTGGCCAAAGCCTTCTGCACACGGCTCGAAAACGGGGGGTGACCACGCCAGCCATCATGGTCACAGCCATCACCGAGACCCGCATCAAACTGGAGGCCTTTAAGCGAGGAGCGGACGACTACCTGACCAAGCCTTTCGATATGGCTGAGTTGAGTGCCCGGGTGGCAGCTCTGATTCGGCGTAGCCAGGCGGCTCGGGAGTTGCCCAGTTCCAAGCGCTTACGGATGGGTACTGTTTGGGTCGACCTCGAGGCCCGGTGGGTCGAGAGCGAGCAAGGAGAACGCACGGAACTCTCCCCCACTGATGCCAGCCTCTTGGAGCTGTTCGCTCGGGAGCCTGGCACCACTTTGAGCCGAGCCGATATCATCGAAGAGGTCTGGGGCATGGATGCCTTTCCTTCCGAACGAACGGTGGACAACTTCATCGTCCGACTGCGGCGACTGATCGAGCCAGAGCCCGCCGAGCCGGTCTACCTGCGCAGCGTCCGTGGCAAAGGCTACCGTTATCAGCCGGAGGGACATCCATGAGCCTGGTGCGCGATCTCCTCACCGGCGATGGGCCCGTGAGCCGGCTCCTGCCAGGCCGGCAAAGCGGCCCGGCCCTCGCCATGAAGGCCTTTGGGCTCTTCGGTGTGCCCATGTTGGGCTGGATCAAACCGGAAGTCGTCGAACTCAACGACCACTCTTGCCGCCTGCGCATCCGCTTCCGGCGGCGAACGAGAAATCACGTGGGTAGCATGTACTTCGGGGTGCTGTGCGCTGGCGCCGACCTGGCGAGCGGCCTATTGGCCGTACGGCACGCCGCTAAAATCAACGAAGAGGTGAGCTTAATCTTTAAAGATGTCCGCGGTGACTTCCGGCAAAAGGTCATGGGGCATTGCTTCTTTGAGTGCCAGGATGGTGAGGCCATCGCCGCGGCGGTGAAACAAGCTGACGAAACCGGCGAACGAATCAACGTCCCAACACAGATCCTCGTGTGGCCTGAAGATGGCTCGCCGGAGGAACCAGCCGCCGTCTTCGAACTCACCCTCAGCTTAAAAGATCGTCAACGCTCAAAGGCCCCCCAATGAGGGCCATCCTCCTTCTTTCGGCTCCCGTGCTGCTGCTCGCATGTGGCAAGGCTGTCGTTCGCCTCGAAGCCGGCCCGCCCCCAAGCCCCGATACCGGTCCCCGACAAGCCGGCGATGGGGGCCATAGCCGAGGGGATATGGCTGGTACCAACAGCGACGGGGGAGAAACTGCAAGGGCCGATGCCGGGGACGAGATCCCCCCAAACCCCTTTGGCCCGGTGGGGCCGGTGCGGCTCGAATCTGGCACTGTCGCTGGACGGGCCTATTTGGCGGCCGTGCCGACCAATGCCCACGGTCTCGCCTTCTACTTCCACGACAGCGGCAAGGACGAATCAGCGCTCCTGCGAGTGGAAGTGCAGGATCTCATCCAGCGCTTCAACCAACGTCTCGTCGCCGTTGTGGCCCTCCGTGCCAGTGGGGGTGACCCCCGACGCTGGGATGTGAACAACCTGTCGGCCAACGACAACCAGGATTGGCCTGCCCTGGTCGCGCTAAGAGATGCGTTGGTCGCCAGCACGGATCTGGGCCCCAATGGTCCGGTCTATGCCGTTGGTCAGGGTAATGGTGGCACCTTCGCGACCTTGTTCGCCTATTTGGCCCATGAAGCGGGGTGGACGGTTTCCGGCGCCATGATTCACGGCGCCCCCATCGCCGGTGGCTGGGTCACCGGAGCTTACAGCCCCCGGAGCACCTTTGTCCTGTCGGAAAACGATGAGGTGGTAAACGAAGCCCGATTACTCGATCAGCTACGTAGTCTTGAAGCTCGTGAGGTCCCCTACACGCTCCTTCGCTGCGAGGAGAAGTCACTCCACCGCTGGCGCTTTACCCGAATTCCGGGACTGGATCAGGAGACGAGCGACCTGGTCTTTTTAGAGCTCAAGGACTTGGGCATCATCAACTCAGAGGGTCAGCGCCTGGTTCCCATTCAAGAGGCCTGGGTCCGAGCCGCAAGGCATCCCTTCTGGCCCGATACGATCCGCCCCCACCTGCCGGCCATCGAGGATCAACTGCGGGTGGTGTGGGCGGCCCGGACCTTTTGCGGCAACCACCTCCCCGCAGAAATCCGATTCCTGCTGCCCTAGCTGGGAATCCGATTATTCCTAAGCCCAATACCTTGTCATTTTTCGGCCTTAAGCTCATGACATTCCAAGTAAGGAAGTCATATGGCCCTCTTCGCTCATCTCATCATCATCGCCGTGATGACTCTGGTATCGCTACCGTTTCTCACGCCGCTTTTGGGCATCCAAGAACAAGATATTCCGGGCCCTGTGTGGCTCTTGGTGATGATCTCGGCGGTGGCCAATATTCTGGTGATGGGTTACCATTATTTGGTCCCCCCCCACCCTAAATTTCTGCTCACCGGCTGGCGCCGCCTGGTCCTACGACTGCACATCCTTTCAGGTACTGTTGAACTCGTAGCCGGCGTGGTCGCGATTCTGAATCCCGGTCATCGCGTTGCAGCCACCGTGATGGCCCTCAGTGCGCTCTGCGTCCATGTCCCATCGGCCCTGGCCCAAACGCCTATCGTCTTCGGTAGCCGAGCCATCATGCGCCCGGGTTATCTACTCTGTATCGGCCTCCACGCATTCTGCGCCGCCAGACTTCTCGTCTATCCCCAGTCCTCCTATAGGGTCGTGACAACCTTTCTCATCTTCAACGTCTATGTCTGGTGCCGGCTCTATTACTATGTCTTCGACAAGTTTGAGCTCTTCTCGGGCTCCCGCTACACGGTCGCCATTTGCGCTGCGGGCCTCACCACGATCCCCGCAGTCCTTGGCTCCAGTAGCATCCTGCTGCTCATCGCAGGCTGCTCGGTCTACATGGGCCTCTACAGCATGTTCTTCATTCGAAGCTCGCTGGACTATCAAGAGTTTGTCCGGGAACGGGCCCGCGATGCGTCGCCAATCGAGGGCTATATGAGCCTGGTCGAGAAACAGGACGAGGAGCAGTCGAAACACTCCGCTCGCAACTTCTTCGATAGCCTCTTGGAGCCGAGTTCGCAGCAGGTGACTGTCGATGCCCTCTATCAAAGCCTGGCTGGCTCTGGTTTGACCGTCGACGACCTACGCAGTGGTTTAGAGGCACGGTTTGGCGGCCATAGCCTGAGCTTCGATGCCTTCTATGACCAGGTCTGGAGTCTGCGAGAGATTCGGCGCCATGCCCTCGTGGTCGCGGGCGCGGAAAAAGCGAAGAGTGATCGGGACAAAGCGGAGTTTGTCTTCGGTCTACTCGACTTGGACCGGGACGGTTTTCTCGTCCAAAGCGATTTTGAACTCCTGACATCGGAGTGGGCCATGCCAGCCCCTGAAGCGGCCCGCCTCTTGGAGCATCTCGAGGTCACGAAAGGCCGGAAGATGGACTTTGACGGCTTCTTTCGCCGTCTCCGGCCGGTGTGGCGGGTTGTCTTCTATGATGTGGTGGACGCGAAACATGGCCGCCGGGAGGACATGCTTGTCCGGGCGGTGACTGCTCGCAGAGAAGCCAAGGCAACGAAATCGGTTCGTCGGGACCTGCGCCGAGAATTGGTGGGTCACATCGAATTCTTGCAGGGCGCGACCAGCGAGTTTCTCGATGAGTTTGCAGCCTCCTTGGTCGAGACCCGTTGGGAGGCAAATCAGATCGTCTTCTCCGAGTCGGAGCCTGGTGACTGCCTCTACATTGTCCGGCAGGGTCAACTGCGGGTGGACCGCAGCGGCGAGTTGCTCGGTCATGTCGCAATGGGCGACTGGGTCGGTGAAGGCGCATTGTTAGACGACAGCGTTCGCTCGGCATCCCTACGAACGACCGCGCCCTGCAGCCTGTTCGAAATGTCCAGAGCCTCATTTCGATTTCTTCTCGAAAAGCACCCCTCAGTGGAATCAACGCTCACACAGATTCACGAGGATCGAAACCTCGACGCGATGCACCATTCGCTCAAGCAGGGCCTCTTGGCTGATATCCCGCTGCTGGCCCAAGCGGAAAGCGCACCGCTCCAGGCCATCACCCAGGCGCTCGAGAGAGAAGTGGTCGAAGGTGAGGTTTTTGCAGAAGGCGCTCAAGCGGACCGTTTCTACTTGATCGGAGCCGGCCAGGTCCAAATCATCCACGGTGGTATCGTCATCGCTGAGTTGGCGACCGGCGGCTACTTTGGCGAGGGGGCGCTACTCGCCGACCTGCCCCGAACGGCCAGCGCCGTTGCCGTCGGCAAGGCCACGCTCTATAGCCTGGACAGGACCGCATTTGAACACATCCTCGCCCAATTCCCGGCCCTCGCCGCCAGCGTTCAAGCGGTGCACGAAAGTCGTCAACAGGCCTTGCATCAGCCCTCCGGCTCAGGAGATCCGTCATGAGTTCTAAAAATCCGACAAAAGTCCTCATTCTGGGGGGGGGCTATGTGGCGATCTATGCCGTCAAAGCGCTGAAACGGGCCATCCGTCGTGGCGAGGTGGACGTCACCGTTGTCGACAAGAACAACTACCACTGCTTTCACGGTTTGGTGCCCGAAATGCTGGTTGGGAAAATCCAAGCAGGACAAATCATTTCCCCGGCTCGCCGGATCTTTCAACCAGCCCGGTTTGTCCTGGCAGATATCGAGAAGGTGGATACGCAAACCAAGTCAGTGGCCGTTCGCCGAGGCCACGATGGCGAGATTGTCCACTTAGCCTATGACCACCTCATCGTCGGCCTTGGCTCCGTCGATAATCTGACCCGCTACCGGGGTATTGGCGAGCACACGCTGCGACTCAAAAGCTACTGGGATATCATCGGGGTCCGTAACCGAGTCCTCGCCATGCTGGAAATGGCTGAGTTGGAAGATGACCCGGAAGAGCGCAAGCGCTTGCTACACTTCGTCATCGCCGGCGGAAACTATGCCGGTGTCGAGGTGGCCGCAGAACTCGCCGCCTTTTTGAATGGCCTAGCCAAAAAGGAGTTTCGTCGTCTCCAGGGTGACGAGGTTCGGGTGACTCTGGTCCATGCCGGTGACCACGTGCTGCCGGAACTTGGGGAACGCTTCCCAAAGCTTTCAGCGAAAGCAGCCCATTACCTTCAGTCCATCGGCGTGCACCTCAAGCTTGGGCTGCGCCTCGACGCGGCAACGCCTTTGGAGGCTATACTCAGTGATGGCTCACGGCTGCCCTCGCGCACCATCATCAGCTGCACCGGCACCGCCCAATCACCGGTACTCGCAACCCTTCCCTTCGATCGGGACGCCCATGGAAGGTTGGTGGCCGACGCCAATGGCTGCGTAAACGTAGAGGCTCAGATCTGGACGGGGGGAGACTGCGGCGCCATACCCATGAAGAAGGGAGGTACTGCTCCCCCCCTCGCGCTCTACGCCATGCAAGCCGGAAAAACGATCGGCAAAAATATCCTCCGAAGCCTGCGCGGAAAACCCTTGAAACCCTACAGTTTTGGGGGCCTCGGTGACTGTTGCCAGTTGAGCACGGGCAAGGGCGTAGGGCAGATGATGGGGATTCCCGTGACCGGCTGGCTTTGCTGGCTGATCTGGCGTGCGTTCATGGTGGCCTATTTGCCCTCCTGGATGAAACGGGTCCGAACGGTGCTCGATTGGATGACAACCCCCTTCTTAGGCCGGGACATCATCGCCGTAACGGCGCCTTCAGAAATGGGTGTGCAGCAACAGCTCTTCGAGCCAGGGCAGTTCATCGTCAACGAGGGGGATGTGGGCAAAGCCATGTTCCTGATCCGTAGTGGGGAGGTGGAGGTTATTCGTCGAGGCGAGGACGGCACCGAGACCGCCATCGCTACCTTGGGCCCCGGGGAGCACTTCGGTGAGATCGCCGTGCTCAACAATGTTCGTCGCACGGCATCGGTACGGGCCCGGTCCGCCGTCGAGCTTCTGCGCATCGGCCAGGAGCAAGCAAACCTGCTGACGAGCACTTACCAGGGCTTCGGCGAGATTGCGGCCACGGCCGAGAGCCGGCTCAACTAGGGGCTTATCTCGCGGGCGAGATCGAGGGCCGCATAGGTGAGAACCGCATCGGCACCGGCCCGCTTAAAGGCGAGCATGCTCTCCATCATCACCGCATCGCCATCAAGCCAGCCCCGCTTGGCCGCGCCCATGAGCATGCTGTATTCACCACTGACCTGGTAGGCGAAGGTCGGCATTTGGAAGCGCTCTTTCACTCGCCAAATGACGTCAAGATAAGGCATCCCGGGCTTCACCATGACCATGTCCGCTCCCTCGTCGATGTCGAGGGCGACCTCTCGCAGCGCTTCATCCCCATTGGCCGGGTCCTGTTGGTAGGTCCGCTTATCAGCGACACCAAGGGCTGCTTTGGAGCCCACCGCGTCCCGAAAGGGACCGTAAAATGCGCTGGCGTACTTTGCGGCATAGGCGAGGATCTGGACCTCCTGGCGCCCCTGACTGTCTAAATGCTTGCGAATCGCGCCAACCCGTCCATCCATCATATCGCTGGGCGCGATGATGTCACAGCCCGCACTCGCCTGGACAATACTCTGGGCACATAGCGCTTCGATAGTGGCCTCGTTGAGGACCTCACCCCGTCGAACGATGCCGTCCTGACCGTGACTGGTGAATGGGTCGAGGGCCACATCGCAAATCACGCCGCGGGCTGGCACCGCTTCTTTGACCGCGTTCACGGCTCGACAGATGAGGTTGTCCGGACTGGTCGCTAGGCTGCCATCCTCGTCTTTCAATTCAGGCTCAATGACCGGGAAGATCGCAATGGCCGGAATACCAAGGTCTCGAGCTTCTTTGGCCGCCTCAACCAAGAGGTCGATGGACTTCCGCTGGACCCCGGGCATGGAGGACACGGGCTCATAGCGCTTGGTCCCCTCGATCACGAAGCAGGGCCAGATCAGATCATCCACGCTTAGCCGGTGTTCCCGAACCAGACGCCTCGACCAATCTGTCTGACGGTTCCGGCGCATACGAGTCTGGGGATAGTAGGGCACTGGGGAGTCCTCGCTAACGCCTTATGGCAGGCCCCGCAGAAAAAATCGTCACCGCCTCGTCAACGCAGCCGAAGAGCCTCCAGCCGCTTCTCGATTTGGGCCGGGGAGAGCACCCCCTTAAACACATAAAGGGCCGCTGGAAGCCCCTCACCCAAGACCGCTTCGCTGACCCGGAGCCGCTGGGAGCAGCAGAACAAAATCTTCTCCTCCATGCCGGCTTCTACCCATTCGACACGCCGCCAGACCGCGGCCCGACTCCAAAAGCCCAGGAGTTCAATATGCACGTGCTCGCCGGTGGGTTCGTGGGTTGCCAGTAGGTCGGGAACACAGGTGCCGAGACCGGGCAGGTCCAAGAGTGCCTGGCTCGGTGCCAGACTCCAATCGCTGTTGCGTTTGCCGAACTGCTGCAAAAGTTTGTTCACCTCGGGGGCCGCCTCATCCCTTCCGGCGCCATCGGCGCACCCGGGGCTCGTGAGGGAAAAACTGAGCGGGGCTTTGTCCTTGCCCCAAAGCAAGCTGGCTCGAAGTTCGAAGGGGCCACAGCGCTCAAGAGCCGGCAGCAGTTGGGCGAGTTGCAAGCCGTACTTCGTCACGCTGCTAAAGAGGCTGAGAGGACCATCGATGCTCAGGTGATACCCAGCCCCTTCCGGGCGCAGTTCGTAGAGTAAGCGCAGAAACTTAAGCCGGTGAAAGAGGCGGCGGGCGGCAGCCGGATGGCGGGGAAACAAGTCCACCTCAACGGCGGTCGCTTTCAAGAGCACCGCTTGGCAAGAGGACCGCTTATAGTCCGCAACCAACTGTTCCGGGCTGGGTTGGGCGAAGCGACTCAGTCGTTGGGCTCCCTTCAAGTCCGCGTAGAGGCGACGGTCGACTTCCGCCGCCGGCAACCCGAAGACCTGACCTGCTTCACGGAGGACCGCCTCCCGATCGAACTGCTCCCCGTCAGGTAGTGCTCGCCGTCTCGTCGTAGCCAGCGAAAACACCAGGGACCGAACCTCGGCGGGCTCCGCACCCTCGAGGGTTTCGAATTCGCAGTCATCGAGCAGAAGTTTTTGCAAGCCCTCAAGCAGGCGCTTCTCGCTGGCTTTGTGATCCACCGCCTTCCATTGCTCGAGGAGTTGCGTCCTCGGCGCACCGCGGCTGCGGGCGAGGATTCCGATGAGTTCGGTCGCTAAAGCTTCTGCTCGCCGGGCCTTGGCCCCCTCGAGCTTGATGATGTGCAGATGGCCACTGCGCCGCTGCACACGGACCAAGTCAGCGGTAAGCACGGTGCCTCCGCCGACGTTCGCTGGTGCGGGCCTCGCCGGTGTTGCCGGCCACCAGTTCGTAGAGCACAGCCCGTTTCTCGCCATCGGGCCGCAAGATCCGCCCTAAGCGCTGCACGTGCTCCCGGACACTGCCACTACCGGATACCACGATCGCGACGCGGGCTGCGGGGACATCGACCCCTTCGTTGAGCACCCGACTGGTGGCAAGGATCCCCAAGTCCCCCTGACGAAAGCGGTCGAGAAGATCACTGCGCTCGGCGACCTTGGTTTGGTGGGTGATGACCGGAACGAGGAAGCGCTCCGAGATGCGGTGGGCCGTGGCGTTGTCCTGGGTGAAGATGAGCATTTGGTCACGGCGGTGGCGGTGCAGCAAGTCATCGACCACTTCCAATTTGCTGGGTGCGGCGAAGGCCAACCTGCGTTGATCTTGGTAGCCCGCCATGGCCTCCCGCCCCGCTTCACTGCGGGCCGAGCGCATGATGAACTCACTCCAGCCCTTGCCGCTGGACATCCGAATGCCCTGCTGTCGTAGGAACCCCGTATAGAGGGCCCTTGAAGCGTCGTAGGCGGCTCGCTCCTCTGGGCTGAGTTCGACCGTGATCCGCTCCACGTCATAGTCGGCGAGATAAGCCCCAGCCAACTGGTCCACGTGCTTGGCGTAACAGATAGGACCCACCAGGTCATCGAGGAGTTGGTCCCTTCCATCATCCCGCTCGGGGGTGGCCGTTAGGCCCAAACGAAATGGAGCGAGGGCACTCTGGGCTGCCAAGGCATAGGAAGCGCCCGGTAGGTGATGCACCTCATCAAAGAGGATGAGACCGAAGCGATTGCCCAAATGGTCCATGTGCAAATAGGCCGAATCGTAGGTCGTCACAGTGATCGGCTCGACCTGATGGGAGCCCCCACCCACCAGGCCGATGGGCTGCTTAAAATGGAGCCGGAGCCGATCGGCCCATTGGCGCATCAAATCGAGGGTCGGCACCACGATCAGACTATGGCGGTTCTTGGCGTGGATCGCTTCCATACCGACCAGGGTCTTGCCAGCTCCGGTGGGCAGGACGACCAAACCTTGGGAGCCTTGCGCCTCCCACCCTTGCAATGCCTCGCTTTGATAACTGCGAAGGGTCCTGCGAACCTGTAAGCCATGGGGCAACTCACCATAGGCTTTCGCACGATCCTCGTAGGGGGCATCACCCCGATGAAGCGCCGTGAGAATGGCGGCGTAGCGCCGGGCCGGTGCCCGTAAACAGCGGGCCCTTGGGTCTGGGACGAAGCCGAGTTGGGCAGCCTGGGGTAGATCTCCCCCCCTCAACTCAAGGGTGCCGGCATGAAAGGTTAAGGTGAGCATGACCTGCTCTTGGCAGACCTTGCCATTCCACCCAAGGGCTCGTTGTCTTTTCGCGCCATCGACTGCAGGCTGGCTTCGGGAGGCTTTCGATGCGTGTCATCCTTTTGTTCGTGCCAATTTTCCTCTTGGGCTGCCCCCAAGAGATCCAAGATGTAAAATACACACTCGGCTATGAGGCTGCCCTCGATAAGGCCGTACGCAACAACGAGATCAAGCGGGTGGAGACCAGCAAGATCATTGCGTACATCCAAGCCACCGGCGAAGAGGACCCGAGCCTCCGGCAGCACACCTACGGCGAGTTATCCGAGTTGGCCAAGGCCTGGGAGGCGAAGTTTCAAGAACGGCTCAAGGGGCTCAAGGCCCGCTACGAGAAGGGCTGCCGCCAAGCGTTGGACACCTTCACGGCCGAAGTCGACCGCTGCCTCGGCGCGACGATGGGTCAAACCCTTGTTCTGAAACCGCTTGTGAAAGAGGCGGTTCCCAAGTGCCAGACCCTGTTGGGACAGGCCGAAGACAGCAATTCAGCCCGCCCGTCGGAAACACTAGACGCGCTCAAAGCAGCCATCCAAGCCTGTGAGCGGGCCGTGGCCAAGCGCAAGGCCTGGTACGACAAGGAGATGGCGACGAAGTACAATAAAAACTGTGAGGAAGCGGCCCGAGGCTTCGGCGTCGCGACCTACGACGAGTAGGAGACATGATGCGCATTGCCCTGCCTCCGGAGCGGCGCATTCAAGCCGACTTTAGTACTCGGGACGCCATCAAACAGGCTGCAAAATGGACGGCAATGGCCCTCCTCACCCTGGGGATGAGCACCCTCGTGTCGGGGGTCCTTCAGCAAAAAGAGGTGCTCGAGAAGACACGAATCGTCGACCCTGAGGGACGGACCAGAGGGCGAATTGTCTGCACCGCCACCTTCAAAGACATCCTCGCCCACGGCATTCTTTGGCATGCCTTGATCCTCGGGACCCTTGGGCTTGCTTGGCTCATCGCAGGCTCCACAAGCCAGGCTTGGCTGCTCTCCCGCTGCCACCTCCAGGTGGACGAGGCTTAGACCTTTTGACCTGACTACCAAGTGATTCCCCGAGGGGCTGGAGCAGTCGCGGCAAACGACGGCCCTCTGGGCCCCTCCACCAGGTGACAAGCCTCTCCCTCAGTGGCTGTGGCGATGCCCAAATAACCAGGTCAGACTGGCGAAAGCAGCGGCGACTAGGGTCTGAGTGGCACCCACCGGGAAGTCAAAGAGAAAAGCGAGCAGATAGCCACCGAAGCCGCTGATCGCCCCGAGTAATGCCGCGGTCATCAGACAAAGGCGCACGTTTGGAGCGATGTTCACCGCGGCGAGCGCCGGGAGCACGGTAAAGGCAAAGGTCGGGAGCGCGCCCAGGACTCGGGTGGAAACAGCGAGCCCGACTCCCAGCCCGATAAAAAGCCCGAACTCAAGTCCTCGTACCGGTAATCCCCGCACCAGTGCACCCGTGCGATCAAAGGAGACCGCACTGAAGCCCCGCCATCCCCAAATATGCACCGCCAAAATCAGCACCGCCAAGATCGTCATCAATCGGAAGTCACTGGGCAAGACCGCTACTGCGGTGCCAAAAAGGACGCTCTCGATGTCTTGGATCTCTTCAACGATTTTAGTGCCCACCACCAGGGTCCCGGCCGCACAAGCCAGAAACATAAAGCCCAGCAGAGAATCCCTGCGATGCTGCTCGTGGCTGGTGTCCGCCGCAATCAGCCACAGGGTAGCAAAAGTCATGAAGAGTGCACCGAGGATGGGGGCTATGGAGCCAATGGAGTCGATTGCGCTTAAGCCAAGAAAGTAGGCGCCGGCCACGCCAAAAGAAGCCGCTTGAGAAACGGTAGCCGCTAAGAAAACCATACGACGAAGGACCACATAGACGCCCATCATCCCCAGCATCATCCCAGCGAGCGCCCCCGTCAGTGAAGGGTCTCGAAACAACTCCCAGTGTTCAAAGAACACGCTGAGTGTCGGGGTTGTCCCGCTCATGGCGGAGCGCCCCCAGCGAAGACAGCACCGTAACGGAGTTGAAAGCGGGGGTCGGCCAGGACCTCTTCTCGCTCGCCGGCCAGAACCACCTGATCGTCTCGGTCCATAAAGACCACATGAGTTGCGATTGCAGGCACCACGGTCAGGGAATGACTCGCGATGATAACCGCAAGCGATCGCTCGGTGCGCAAATCATTGATGACCTGAAAAATAGCTTTCTCAGCCATGGGGTCCATGGCGCTCGTAGGCTC
>PBND01000092.1 GCA_002722845.1 Myxococcales bacterium
TGCCCTTGGCGCAACGCTCGGGCAGAGGCTGATCGTCGTCCCGGGGCGGTGAGAAGTCGATGGCGAGGGGATAGAGGGGCGCCTCGGAGCGAAGGATGGGCGCACCACCAAGATAGTTGGCGAGGGGCTCCGCATCCAAGGTCGCAGACATGGCGACGAACCAGAGATCCTCCCTGAGCGTGCTGCGAACCTCGGCGAGGAGGGCGAGGAGCAGATCCATATTCACCGAGCGTTCATGGAACTCATCGAGGACCACGGCCCCCACACCGGGCAACTCTGGCTCCCGCAGGAGCCGGCGCAGCAAGATGCCATCGGTGACGTACTCGATGGCCGTGCGAGGGCTCGCGCAGCGATCGAAGCGAACGTGATAGCCGACCCCCTCACCGAGGATGGCCTGCTGCTCCTGAGCCACTCGGCGGGCCAAGGCCCGGGCCGCGACACGGCGGGGTTGGACCACCAGTGTCTTGCGCCCAGTGGCGGCGATGGCTGGGGGGATCTGGGTGCTCTTACCCGTCCCCGGTGGGGCGACGACCACCGCCGCCCCCTCCCGGCTCAGCGTCGCCACGAGGTCGGGGAGTTGTGCTGTGATGGGGAGGGCCATTGCGGATTAGGGCAGGGGATGGAGTTCGGACACACAAAGATCAGGATAGCGTGTCCCCTTGATCCCTTCGCTGACGGTGAAGGTGAAGACGCTGCCGGGCAGCGGGCTCTTGAGCTTGAGCGTCTCCATGTCTCCTTTTGCTGCCTGGGGTCGGAGCGTCCCTTGTCCACCTTGATCGCTGCGGATGCTCCAGGCGCCCACCCGACCGTTGGCGGCCCAGAGTCGGTCAGATTTGGCATAGCCGTTACGGGTCTGGATGCCCCCCAGCCGGGTGGGTTGGGCGAAACGCAGCGTCAGGGTGCTGCCGGTCCCAGGGCCTGGGGCCCCTTCGCACCAGGCCGTTCGGGGGTCTTTGTCCCCCAAGCGCTCGGTGCCATGGCGCCGGCCTCCCTTTTCCACCAGGACCGAACTGGCCTCGATGCGGAACTTAGGTAGGGGCTTCGGTTGGGGGGCGGGCGCTGCTCGGCGGCGGGCTTCGAGGGGCTCAAGCAGAGAGGAGGTGAGCCCTCTCAACCTGGGCTTGAGTTGCTCCAAGCCCTCGGCCAGTACGGACTCTGTCGCCAAGCTCTCCTCGCTGGCCCAGAGTCGCACGGTGAGTTCGAAGCGGTTGTCGCCAAGGGCCATCAACTCGGTACTGACGAGGTAATCGAGGTCGAGGGCGCCGATGAGCTGGGCCACGCAACTGTCGTCTTGGCATTGCTCCCGGACCTGCTTGTCGCTGTAGCCGGACTGCTTCAAAAGATCGATGAACTTGGCCGGCGTGACGATACGCCACTTGCCCCGGGCCTGGCGCAAGAGCGTGGACTCCAACCAACTCTCGACCCGTCGCCCCGGACTGCCAACGTTGGTGGTGCATAGGGCCGCTGGCGCACAATCGATGGGCTTCATGGCGAGCCCGGTATCGGGGGCGCTCGATAGGATGAGGAAAGCCATCAAGCCCATGGTCTAGACCCCCGTTCCAATGCCTAAGGAGAAGAGCCACTCCGGGTCGGTTTCTCCCCGGGTGATGGGCCAACCCCATTCAAAGCGTAAGGGAAGTACGGGCAGTCGGACAAGGATGCCGAAGCCCGTGGAGAAGGCCAGGCCACCGATGAGCGGGCGAACGGTATTGGGCTCGTGAAACCAGCCGGTGTCCCGGGAAAATGCATTGGCCGCATCGGCGAAGATGAAGGGCTCGAGGATCGAGTTCAGGGGCCGTCCCAATTCGACGCTGCCCTGGGCGAGTCGGTCGCCACCGATCACCAGTCGGGGATCATTGAGGAGCACCGGGCCGATCCGGTTGGTGAGAAAGCCTCGCAGGGTGGTCATGCCTCCGACCACCATCAAATCGCTGGGGTGGAGGGCCTGACTCAGGTTCCAGCGGGCGCCCAGGCGGCTGCGGAAGCGGAATTGACCTGGCAAGCGCAGATAGCCTTTCCATTGGGCGCTGGTCTCGAGGCTACCCGCAAAGTTCGGGGGGGCGCTGTAGCCGTAGCCCAAGCCAAGGCTGACGCTGGTGCCCCGGGTGGCGAGGAGCCCACTGTCCCGGGTGTCATAGCTCAGGTTCAGGCTGAGTTTGATCCGGCCGCTCGCCGTGCCGCTGGGGTAGTCGGGAAAGTAGCGTTCCTGGAGGGCTTCACTGGCTTCTTCGAAACGGCTGGGCAGGGATTGGGCTGTGCTCACGATACGATCGAGGAGCAGGCGGCCGCCGATGCGCCAGCGCCGACGCTGGTCGAGACTCATGCCGTAGCTCAGGGAGAAGCCCTGGGTTTGGGTGCGGATGAGGGCCATCTGCCGGTCTCGGTTGTGGATTTCGACACCGGCCGAGTCCAGGGGGTGAAAATAGCCGGGCTGGGAGAGGGAGAGATCGAAGAGCTGCCGTTGTCCGCTGAGCCAGAGGCTGCTGTAAAAGCGCAGGGCCCGCTCGGCCAGGTTGGGGCTTGAGAGCTGCAGCAGCAGCACGGTGCCTTCGCCGGGCAAATAGGTCATGGAGAAAGCGGGAAACCAGCGCTGCATGGCATCGGCTAGGTGGAGCACGGCGACGACTTCACCGGGCTTGGACCCGGGCTGGGCCTCCACGGTACCGTCCATGATGAGCCCTAGACCCCGTAGGCGTCCGATCTCCTCTCTCAGGAGTCGGTGGTCGTAAGGCTGCCCCGGCTGGACCCGCAGTAATTCTCGCACCCGATCCGGGCTTAGCTTGCTCAGACCCTCCACCCGAACCTCGGAGATGGTGCACAGCGGTCCGGTTTCAAAGTTCAGTTCCAGGCTGACCGTCTGGGCTTCGTGCTGGACCTCGCTGGCTTCGGTCACCTTCGCGAGGGCGTAGCCCTGGGCCCGATACCGGTCGAGGGTGGCTTGAACCGCTGCCCGAATCCGACTGACGGCGAAGGGCTCCCCCTCTCGATAGGGGAAGGCATAGCCCGCTGGGAGCCCAGAGAGGCTCAATTTGCCCAGGGCATATTGGGGCCCTTCGTCGATCTCGAACTCCAGGCGAACCCCTCGGAGGTCCGGGTCGACGGTGACCCGGGGCGCACTGATCTCGGCAAAGATGTGACCGGCATCATGATAGGCAGAGCGGAGCCCCGTTCGGTCCTCTCCCCGGGCTTGGGGCAGGTAGCGGCCAAGACCAGCCATACGGGCGGAGAAGGCATCCTCCCGGTTGATCAATCGCTGCATGAGCTGTGCATCGGAGAGGACGGCGTTGCCCACGAAGCTCACCCGCCGGATGCGAGCGACCCGGCTGTTGCGTACGGTGATGTGCAAGGCGCCTTCCCGTGCTTCGATCTCCACCTGCGCCAGGTACTTGCCCGTGCCGAAATAGACCCGCTTCATGGCCGCTTCCAGGGACTCGACATGGTTGCCGAGAAAGCGCCAATGGGCCCGTAACTGGCTCTGGAGGCCCGGCTCCACGCCATGGAAGACGAGGGGGGTGGGGGGCGTCGGCTCCGCGGCGAGGAGGAGGCCGAGAAGAAGGGGCGACAGGGTCATGCTTGACCGATCAAGCTCAGATATTCTTGCTCGGAAAGAATCTGGGCGCCCGCGGCTTCCGCCTTGGCGATTTTACCAGAACTGGCTTTTTCGCCGGCGACCAGAATCTGCGTCTTACCGCTGACCGAGCTGAGGACGTCCGCGCCCAAAGCGCGCGCACCGGCCTGCATTTCGTCCCGGGTCCCCAGGAGCATCTTGCCGGTAAAGACGATGCGCTTACCGGCGATGGGGCTCTCCACCGCCTCCTGGGCCGCTGCGAGGGGGGTGGGCAGGAGTCGAAAGCCCAGATTGAGCATGTGCTCAATGGTGCCCCAGCGGGCCTGCAAGCCTTCGGTGATGCGAACGCTGGTGATGGTGCCGAAGCCATGCACCGCCTCCAGGGTCTCCGCCTGCAGCTCGCCCAAGCTCTCCAGGGGGAATTGCCGCAGCAGGTTGCGGCTGTCGCCCAAGCCCAGATCGGCGATGCCGAAGGCGGCGAGAAAGCGGGCGTCTTCAACCTCGGTTTGGCGACTGGTGGCGAGGGCCTCGACGAAGTTAGCCGATTGGCCTGGCCCGAAGTCCAGGTTCAAGCAATCCGCTTCGGTGAGTCCATAGATCTTCTCCAAGCTGTCGAAGCCACCATAGACCAAGCGTTGTAGCGATTTGGGTCCAAACCAATCGGCGCTGCCCAGCATCTTGAACCAGTGGCGCAGTCCGTTCACCACCTGGGCTGGGCAGGCATCGTGATTGGTGCAGACGAGGAAGTCGTTGCGCCAACTCAAAGCCCCCCCGCAGCTGGGGCATTCGGAGGCGACAGTGACCTCATCACTGGCTTCAAGGACCTGTTCGAGTTTGGGGATGACTTCGCCGCTGCGGATGATCTGAATGCGGGCGCCGGGGCCGATCTGCTGGGCTTTGATCAGCCCGGCGTGGTGCCCGGTGATCCGTTGGATGGTGGCACCGCTCACCCGGGTGGGCTCCACTTCAAGGACGGGGGTGACGTTGCCGGTCCGCCCCGTCTGCCAGGTGATTGCCCGGACGATGGTCTCGGCGGTCTCGCCCCGCTCCTTGATGGCGATTTGCCAACGGTAGTGATGGTTCGTGGCCCCCATATGCTCCCGCAGCGCTTCCCCTTCTGCCTCGGCCACGAAACCATCAAGAGCGTAATCCACTTGGCCGCGCAGGTCGTGCCGAATGGTGTCGAGGTCTTCGAGAAAACGCTGATGGTCGCCACGCCAGCAGGCGAGGTTCACGTAGGGGACAAAATGGACCTGACCTGCATCCAGGGCCTTTTTGGCCGGCTCGGATAGGGTGTCCGAGCCCAGGATGCCGACCACCAAGTTGCGGGGATGCTCGAACTCGTCGGCCAAGGCGGTCTCGAAATAGGTTTGGGCCATCACGATCTCGCCCAGACCCAGACCCCGACCGCCGATGGGCACCACGCCTCGGTGCAGGGCCTCGGTGATGTCGTAGCCCACGAGCCCATTGCCCCGAGTGGCGAGGACCGTGCCATTGTCATGGCCTGCCGCACCGTCGAGTTTGGGGGTGACCCGGATGGTGGGTGCCGGCAAACCCAACTGATCGGCGGCCTTAAGGCAGCGGTCGAGCCAGCGTTGCAGGGTCTCTCGGTCGTAGGCTTTTTCCGTGCTCAGCATGGGTTTGGCGTGACGCACCTGGCCTTTGTTGTCGAAGGACTCAGCCTCCACTGTGTGTAAATAGACATGGTCCGGATCGAGGGTCCGGAGCTCCTCGACCTTATCGTCGTACTCCCGGTCACTGATCAGGGGCTTGCCATCACGATAGGCCTGGTTCCACAGCCCCAGTTGCTCCACGAGTGCCTCGGTTTTTTCCTCGCTCACGACCCTCTCCTCGATGGCTGCCGTATCGGTCTTCCATGGATCCATCAATGGGCTGTAACGAAGTGGCTCGATTCACGGGGGCTTCCATGGGATACTCTCGCCAGGAAAGTGACGATGCAACGACCTAGCCTTTGTCTATCTTGGTTGATCGCGATGGCCTGCTTGGGCTGCCCGGCCGAAGAACCGGCAACCCCCGATGGGGGCGCGCCCCCAGAAGTGCAAACCTTCGGCGGTGAAGGCGATACTTGCGCCGCCGATACCGAGTGCCAACGGGATCTATTTTGCCTTTCGGAGGTCTGCAGTCCGGGGGTTTGCGATTTGGATCGCCCTTGCGACCCTTGGCAGGACTGTCGGGCCGGGATCTGCGAGGCCAAAACCTGTGACTTGTTGACGCCCTGCCCCCATCTGCGCCCCTGCCTCGATGGCCGCTGCGTGAGCTGTACCCAGGATGAGCAATGCGCTGACACTGAGGTCTGCCACCGAGTGAGTGGGCGCTGTCAGGCCATTTGTGATGGTGGGACGCCCTGTCCCGAGTCCTTCGTCTGTGAAGGGGGGAGCTGCTTGCCCCTGGTCTGTGACGAGGCGACAGCCTGTGGCGAATGTCGCCGTTGTAATGACGGCTTCTGCGCGCTGCTCGACCTGGTGAATTCCGATGGGTCGATCTCGATGTACGACCGGAATGGCGGGGAGCCGGAATCCGGCGATATCCACGATGTCGAGGTCATGTTTGACCGGATCGTTCATCGGGATCTCCCCGGGCTCAAATTGACCGTTGAGCTCGACAATCTCGGCACGGCCGGTGCGGTCGAGCTCGACGGTGTCTTCGTTGATGCGCTCTTCAATGACCGGGGCTTTGACTTGCCGCTCGATCGCAGCGGCCCCGAGCGGCATACCTTGCGCTTTCCTGTGCGGCAGCAGAACTTTGGCCGCTCAGCCCGGGTTCAGGTCCATCTCGTCAGCGACTGTGGTGCGGGAGGCGATCCGGTTTCAGCGGCCTTAGAAGCGGGTTGTGCGCCGAGCAATGCGATCACGGAGATCCGGCTCAGCGACGGCGATGGGCTGCCCACCCGGGTGGGCGACCGGGTGCACGTTCGGATGACGGTGCGCCCTTCCCCCGACGGCGAACTCCTAAAAGCCCGCCTCACCGTGGCTTCGGGGCTAGAGCTCGATTTGGCCACGGTCCAACGCAACGGTCTTGCCCTCGAGTTGGCGGATTCGGGACCGGAGCGGATCATCGCCGATTTAGGTGAACTCACCGAGGACACGGTCCTGTCGGTGGAGGGCACGGTCTTGCCCGAAGCGGGTTTGGTTGAGGTTCATGGCACGGTAGCCGGTGCCGGCGAAGCATGTTTCTTTCCCGATGAGTTTGCTGCGGGCTTCCTTCAAGTCGCGGGCTTAGAGGGCAAGTCGGAGGACTGCTTGATCCTGGGTCAAACCACTTCGCTTCAAGTGGCTTCAGCCATCACGCCACCCCAGTCGACGGAGGTCTTCCGGACGCTGAACGGGGAGGTGGATTACCTCCAATGGCATGGCCATGGGGAATGCCCTCGGGAGAGTCAGGGCGACAACATTCTCGTGCAGCGGACCTCCCACTGTATCATCCGGCCCGAGGGCCAGCGGGTCATCCTCTCGGGGGATGCGTTCCAGGAGGCGAACTGGGGCGTCGACAATATCTTTTACTTTGAGAGCTTTTTGCGCCGGGGACAGATCATTTGCGACCCCGATGGCAACTGCCCACCAGGCTACACCTGCGGCTTTAACGGCTGTCAAAACGACATCGAGCAAGATTGCCGAGAAACCAGCGATTGTCCGGCGGGAACGGCCTGTTTGAATCAGGTCTGTAAGCCCCTTCATGCCCAGATGGTGGGCGGCTATCTCTGGCCTGGTTGCGAGCTGCGCTTTACCACCGCTGCCAGCGGCCCGAACCTGGGCTGCCAGACCAGTTGGGATTGTCCTGAGGGGCAGGGCTGTCACAGCAATTTCTGCCGTGAGCTGGTCGAGCAGATGCCCCGTCCTTCCCGGATGGGTACCACCTGCGGCCATACCTCGACGGCCAATTTTTGTTTCCCCCCGGGCCTGGGCCGCCGGGATGGGGAAGATGTGGCGCTGGAGATCACATCCTTGCTGCCGGCCGGTGAGCCGGTGCAGTTGCGCATCACGGCCATCGACTATCACGTCAGCGGGATGAACTCGGATCTCTATGTCCTGCCGGCGCCCCCTGATTAGGCGAGGCCTGGGCCGTGAGGTGGCGCACGGAAGCTTTTGTGCAGTCGGCGCGACCGTGCTGAACTGGGTTGTGATGCGTCCCTTATCGATCTCCTTCTTGCTGGTGGTCTCGGCCTGTGCCGCCGAGGATCTCGCGGTGACCGCAGAGAACCAACGCATACCCGATGGCGGTGTCGGCGGTGAGACCGTTGACGGCGGCAGCAACGGTGGCGGGCGGTCTTCGCCAGATATCGGTTTCCAGGGCCTGGTGGACGGCGGTGAAGATCCCGGTGGCGAAGCCAATGTTGCCGTCTTTGATGGGGGCTATGATCTCGACGACCAGACGGACCAGCATCCTTGTGCCCAGCTTTGCCGGCGGCCCCAGCGGGTGGTCTGTGGGCTCGACTTCTTAGCCGACGAAGCGGACTGTGTTGCCACCTGTGTGGGGCGCTTGGGGCAGATGTTACCGGCGGCCCAGCAAGCCTGGCTGCGCTGTGGTCTGGAGCGCTGCCAAGCCGGTGAGCCGGTGGATTGCCACCCGAGCCATTTCATGGGGCCTCAAGGCAGCCAGGATTGTCTGGAGGCAGCGCTGCTGCGGCAGCGTTGTGAGCCCAAGCGCTTTGAGCCGCTCTGGCGGGATCTTTGGGAATGCGAAGCCTGGCGGAGTCCCCAGGACCAGGTCGGGCTCGGCGGCGGGCAGATGGTCGCCTGTATGGCGGGGGCCGAGGCCTGTGGCTTTGCCGGCTTCTACCAATGTCTCGTCGAGACCCGAGATCGGCTGGAGCGCCGAGAGGACATTCGCCAGGTCTGTGCCCAAGCGGAGCGCTGCGGCCCGGAGGTGGGGGGGCACTGTCTCATGGCCCTCGTGGGGCTCACCACGGCCAGCGGGGAACAGCGGGTTCTCGAAGTTGGGCGCTGCCTCGAGGCGGCTGGGGGGCACTGTCCAGACATTCAGCACTGCCTACAGCCGGCGGTGAGCCCGGTGGATGCCATGCCCCTGGCCGATCCCTGTCGAGAAGCATGCGGTCGCTGCGGCGCCGACTCGGCCCTGTGCGCTGAGCACTGTGTGGCCTTGCGGCAGTCCTTGAGTGAGCGCCAGTCTCTCGATTTTAGTACCTGTTTGGCCCGCAGTCGCTGCGATGGGGATTGGCCCCTCGAAGGCTGCTTAGGGGAGGTCTTGCCCCAGATCGTCAGCGACTGCGCGTCTTTCGAGGCGGCCTTGAGCGGGCAATGCGCCGGCTCGGGGACCGATGCGCTCGCTGAGGCTCCCCAAGTACGGCGGCTGCAATGTGCCTTGAGCGGTCTGCGCAGCGGCTTGATGACTGGACCCCAGTTGAATGATTGTTTGGCAAGGGTTGGCTGCTTCGACGACCCGGTTGATCGCTGCCTTCGGGGGCGCAGTCCCTAGGGGCAGAGATTGACAGGGAGAGGGCAGGCCCCTAGCAGGCTGCCATGAGCCAAACCCTCGCCGATGTTCTGATGAGCTATACCGAAGGGCCCCAAGACGGGCTCTTTGCCGACGGTTCAGCCAGCCCGAACCCTGGGCCCGGTGGTTGGGGGGTGGTCTGGGTTGAAGGCGGGCGGATCCGGGATCAGCGCTGGGGTCACAGTGCCGAGAAAACCACGAACAATCGCATGGAAATGCGGGCATTGATCGAGGCCATGCGGATGATGGATCCGGCTGATTCGGCGGTGATCTGGAGTGACAGTCAGCTGTGTGTGAACACCCTCACCCAGTGGGCAGCGGGTTGGAAACGCAACGGCTGGCGGCGCAAGAGGGGCCCGGTGGAGAACCTGGATTTGGTCAAAGAGGCCTACCAGCTGTTTCAGGAGCGACCGAATCTGGACTTGCGCTGGCTGCGGGGTCACCGGGGCACCCTGTGGAATGAGTATGCGGACAGCCTGGCGACGGCTTGGATGCGGGAGGAGCTATGAGCCTGTTGGATCGGGAGACTCGGGCTCGCCTCCAGGAATGGGCCGAGGCCCGCCATCACGGCGAAGCCCTCGAAGCCTACGAGGCTCTGCGCTGTGCCGATTCGGGCGGCGAAGGGCCTGAACTTCATTTGGAAGATGTCAGCGACATCCCCGGGGTGTCGGGCGTGTCGGGGGTGGCCCGCTATCAGCACCGGGCCCGGGTCCGTGCTCGGGGGGGAGACTTGTATGCGGCGGTCTTGGCACCGCCGGATGGCTACGAGGCCTATAACCAAAACCGTCTCGGCTTTGCGGGCCCTGAGTTTGTTTTGGCCGATCCCGGTGAAGCCCCGTTGGCGGTAGCCGAGGCCTGCCGTCATGGGGCGGCCTTTGAACAGATCTGCGCCTTCACTCGGGCCCACGGGGGCCTGCGGATCCATCCCTACATGGGCATCGAGTCTGTTTGGGCCCTGGGCGCTGACATTCGTGGGGCGACGGGCCAGGAGGTTGGGGTGGTTGCCCCGGCCCCCCCGGTGACGTGGATCGCCAACGACAAGGTGGCCTTCGATGCGGTGGTCGCTTTGGTGCTGGGGGCCGATTGGTTGGTAGAGAGCGTCGATTGCGAGGGGCTTGAAGAGACGGTTCAGGCTCTCGAGCAGATGGCCCGCCGCTACGGCGTCGTGGGTTTGAAGCGTTTGCGCTCGGCTTCAGCCATGGGGAATCGGGTGGTGCGCCCGGAGCACCTGGAGACGATCGGAGCCCGTGGCATCGTGACCGACTTCTTGGCGGCGACCGAATGGTGTGGTGAGGATAAGGTGCAGGTGGTGGCCTGGTTCGAGACGGACCTTTCGCCGTCCACCCAGTTGTGGATCCCGCCCTTGGGGGCCGGCAAACCCCGGCTCGATGGGGTCTACGAACAGTTGTTGTTGGGCGACGAGAAGGTCTTTTTAGGCAGCCGTCCCGCCCGCTTCGATTCGGCGACGATCGAGCGCATCGGACGGGCGAGCTTGGTCGTGGCGGAGGCTTTCCAAGCCTTGGGGTATCACGGTCGCTGTTCCTTCGATCTGCTGGTGGTGGGCGAGGGCGACATCTACTTTACCGAGTGCAATGGGCGATGGGGGGGCACCAGCACACCCATGCACCTCGTGGACCGGATCTTTCCGGGGCAACGGCCTTTGTACCGGGCCCAGGACTTCATGAGCGAGGCGCTGGTGGGCTTGCCCTTCTTGGACTTGGTCGAACGCTTTGGGGAGAGCCTCTACGATCGCAGCAGCGGGCAGGGGCGTTATCTCCTCTACAACGTTGGTCCCTTGGTGGATCGGGGCAAGTTCGACGTGATCGCTCTGGGCGAGCGCCAAGCCGAGGTGGATCGAGCCATCGAAGAGGACATCCCCCGGTTGCTAGGGCTCTAGCCAGGACCGAAGGCTCGTTTGGGGCTCAGCGATAGGGCGTAGCGTCCGTCGATGCGTCGGAATTGGTAGGGGCCGGCTTCAGCCCCAAGACCTGTTTGCCTTGGGGCTAGCGGTCTCGATGCTAGACACTGCCCTAAGGAGTTACGGTACGAACCCCCTCCATCACGGCCCCTTTCCAAGGGCAGGGGACTGAAATACCCTTCCGGCGATTGGGAGACGTCCTGCTGTAATGAAGTGCATCCCTCGCCTCTTGTTTGCCGGCTTGCTTTTTACCGGCTGCCCCGAGCCGTTGCCGGAGTTGTTGAGCCAAGAGGAATCCGAGCGTCAGCCGGGCGAGATCCTGCTCGATCGCATCGTTGAAGCCCGGGACATCGGTGATCTGGGGGAATCGGTGCCTTTCGACGCCTTGGTGGCGGGGCGAGGGTATTTGGTGAGCTTCACGGTTCAAGACACCACCGGTGCTGTTCTCGAAAATGTGGAGTTGAGTTTGTCCTCGGTTTCCGAGGGCTTCGAGCAGTTGATCAGTTTTGCCACCGGCGCTCGTTGTTCGAGCAATGAAATCGGTTTGTGTGAGACCTATCTCTACACCACCGGCGGTGCAGGCAGCGTGAAGCTGATGGCGGCGGCCGCTGGCACGTCTTTGTATCGGAGTTGGAACCTGAGCATCGGTGCGCAGATCCAGCAGCCCCGGGTTCGTCTCAATGTGGAAGGGGTGGGTAATCTGAGTTGGCAGCCCGGGGAGCAGGACCCGCTGCCATTGGCCGGCATGCTGACCCTCTCGGCCGACCAAGCCCAGCCGGCGGCGCTCACGGTGAGACTCGAAGACGCCTTCGGCAATCCGCTCCCAGGGCGTCGGGTGCAGCTCTACAGCGCGGATGTCACCCCAGAGCAGCCGGCGCCCGATGCCGGCGCTGTGGGTGAAGATGGGGGCGTTGCCGACATCGGCAGTGGGGATACAGGGATCGCTGATGGGGGGGCTGACGTTGGCGCCGCCGATACGGGCTCGCTGGATGGCGGGGCTCAGGAATCCCCCAGCACCGCCCAAGCCCCGACGATCTTGCTTGGCAGCGGGGCCGATGGCTGCAGTGAGGCCCAGCCGCCCGAATCCCCGGGTCTGGGGATCACCGACGACCAAGGGGGCATCAGCTTTTGTTTGCAACCGGGCGTGGAGCGGGGCGACTGGAGCCTCTATATTGAGCCCGAGGGGCTGATCTTGGCGCCCTTTGGACACGGCGAAGCGGCTTTTCAATTGAATGGATAAACCGTTGCCGGGCTGCCGAGCCAGATTACTGCGCTGGTGGATCAAGAGCCTCTGCTCTGTCCACCGGGTCGAACCACCGATTCGCTTCGCTTTAAGGTCGCAAATAGCGAGGGCGAGGGCGTGTCCCGGGTTCGAGTCGGTCTCGAGGCCCTCGGCGAATTGGAGGGGGTCTCTCCAGCCCTCGCCATTACCAACGCCCAGGGTGAAGTCAGTGTCCGGGGTCTTTGCCCAACTCGGCTCTTCCAGCAAGACAGCGCGATCCGGGCCGTGGTCGAGCGTGAGATCGGCGGCGACCTGAGCGCTTCGGTGGCCGTGGAAGTGCGGGCAGACAGTGTCAGCCGCATCGAAATCACAGCGGACGCCGCCAACCCCCAGACGGTCCGTACGGACGATTCACTACGCTACGTGGTTACGGCCTTCGATGCCAATGACGTGCCCGTTCTTCACCCCGTAGGTTCCGACGAGCCGCTGCAGCTCCGCCTCGCCATCGCCAGCGAGGGCCATGCGGGTACCCTACGCTTGCCGGGCGATGAAGCCTTGGGCGGGCAGGTCCTCGCTGTGGATGCCGAGGGCCGCCTGAATCTCCAGTTCACAGTGCGAAGCCGAGCGACCCCAGCCGATCCCATCCTGTTGGCGGTGCGCAGTCTGGATGGTGAAGTGGAGGCGGTGACGCCCATCAACGTGAGTGCTGGGGGTCCTGCCGCTTTGGTCCTCGCACCCTCCGGTCGAGTGCAAGCGGCAGTGGGGGGCACAGCAGGAACTCTGACGATCCAAGTCCTCGATGGGGCGGATGCAGCCACCGCCAATGGCGTGCCGGGGGTGGCTGTCTCGTTGACCGCCGCCGCTGAGTTGGCCCTCGATCGAACTCAAGGGCGCACCGATGCCTTTGGTCGCTTTACCAGTCAGATCCTCTTGGTGGATCGAGTGGGGGAGCACGAGATCGGGGTGCAAGCGAGCCTTGGGGACTGGCAAGTCGCCGGCAGCCTGACGGTCGAGGGTACGGTGGGCAATGAATTGCACCTGCGGGTGATGCAGGATGGCGTCTCGGTCCCGTTGGGCAATGAAGAAAACGAAGACCCGGCCCATGAAATCACCCTGCGAGCGGGCACGGCACTCAGCGAACTGCTGACCTTTCAGTTGGTCAACGAAGAAGGTGGTGGGGTTCCGGGCTTAGGGCTCTCCATCACGCCGGAGGTGGACCTCGGGCAAGATCAGGCGGCGATCGATTGTGCCACCTGGCAGGACGCTGGCGAGAGCGACGAGGCAGGGGAGATTCATTACGGTCTGGGGGACGCTCAGCGTTCCTTGGTCGCCGGATCGCAAACCGGTCGCTGTTTGTATCGAGTCCAACATGGCAACACCCAAGCCAGTGCCTTGGTGCGCGTGGTGCAAATCGCCGGGCTGCCGGCCGATGACGACGATGCCAGCCTCAGCCGCATCGGTGGCCTGGAGCCGCCCCTGGGCAATCGGGCGCAAGCACCGGCGGAGTGGAGCGTGGAGACGGCGGCTCAGATTCGCCTCCAAGCCAACGATGCCAATGGCAACCCGGCCGCGGGCTTGCGCATGTGGGTGGAGGCGCAAAACTGCTGGGTGAGCGGGCGGGTCTTTACGCTCGATGAGGAGGGACAAGCGGAGTTCTTTGCCACAGCTGGTACCGATTCCGATGGAGCCTGCAGGCTGACGGCTCGCTACGCGGGTGAGTTGGAAGGCTACGTGCCTGCGAGCCTAGAGCTCGACAGTGCAGGGTACAGCGCACCCCAACTCTTTGCCCTGGGCCCACCGAACCCAAGTATTCTGCGGACAGCCTCGAATGCCACCCACTTTGTGATGGGCAGGATTGGGAGCCAGACTTGGCGCTTGTACGAGCGCGATACGGTGGGCGATGCCCGCTTGGCCGATGGTAGCGAATGTGAGGATTTGAGCCGTTGTTCCAGCGCCCAAATCGTCGAGTTGGGTGAAGCCAATGAGGAGGGCATCCGGCCTGTGCTTCGAGTGCTCAGGGATGCAATCCCCCTTCGGCTCTATCAGGATGATGAGGACGGTTATTTCACGGTGACCGTTCCCCACCGCTGGATGGGGGCTGGGCGCTGGTTGGGCCTGCGTTTGGTGGCGAACCGAGAGGCCGGTGCGGAACTGCAGGTCAGCGATCCGGTGCCCTTCTATGCCCAGCCGCCCTACCACTGGGTGGGTCCCGGCGAAGGGGGGACAGGGGGTGAGCTGCAGGTCCTGCCACCGGAGGATGGCGAAAACGGGAATGTCGTCATTCGGGGCGGGCACCGGGTGAATGTGGACGGCGACGACGCCCTCGAACTCGTGGTTTGTGGCAAAGACGATCGCGGCAAAGTCTTCGCAGTGATCGATGTGAACGACGATGGTACCTTGCCGGAGGCGCCGGTTCGAGCGCAGCGCAGTCACCTGTGGGGTGGGCAAGCCATCGGTGACAGCAGCAATCTGCGGGTGGAGGATGCCTGTCGGCTGGCCGATCTCAACGAGGATGGGCAACTGGACTTGGTGGTGCCGGGGCGGGTGGACGATGGCGAGCTCAGCGCCGGTTATCCCAATGTGGCGATTCATCATGGGGTGGGCGATGGCAGTTTTGGGGCGGCTCATCGCGTGGTTTGGGTGGAGCGGAACCTGCGCAACCGACCCATCAA